>JAGQKX010000025.1 GCA_020429905.1 candidate division WWE3 bacterium | reverse complement strand
CTTGAGAAATTTCGGTTACCTCTTGTACTCGATTTTCTAAATTTCGACTCACGGCCAATTGGAGATAGTCAACAATGAGCAACCGAACCCCATGTTCCATTTGCAATCTGCGCGCTTTGGTCATCATATCAATAATTCTTGCTCCGGGTGTGTCATCAATAAATAGCGGAGCATCTGCTAAGATGGCCATCGCTTCGGTAATTTTTTCCAGTTCCTGCTCATCGAGATTACCGGTCATAATTTTCCACCCATCGACATTCGCCTGAGAGGCTAACAGACGATCAACCAACTCCTCTTTGGATGACTCTAAAGAAAAATACCCCACGGGAATTTGTTCGTGAACAGCGACATATTGGGCGATATTCAGGGATAAACTAGTTTTACCAACTGAAGGACGAGCCGCCAGGATAACCAGGTTACTGTCCTGAAGACCGGCGAGCAGATTATCGATATCTTTAAACCCAGTAGGAATTCCCCGAAACCGACTCTTCCGTTGGTGCAGCTCTTCAATACGATTAAAACTCTCGGCCAATACATCTCGAATCGGTAAAAAATCCCGGCTCATGTGTTGCTGAGAGAGATCAAAAACTTCCTTTTCTACCGTACCAAGTAACTCACGAACATCTCCCCCACCCCCATCCATAGCCTCAGAACTGACATTGTTTGCTAATGAAATTAATGATCGGCGAATGTAGGCATCTTTGACAATTTTGGCATAAGCTTCTACGTTGGCCACCGTCGGAACCATATTCACCAAATCAGCCAAATATGTCTCGCCACCTGCTTTATCAAGCTGATTTAAATCTTTTAGCTCGTCACCCACGGTAACAACATCAGCAGGTTCACGTCGTTCAAATAATGAAAGTATGGCGGCATAGATGGCTTGATGCTGGCCTCGATAGAAATGTTCAGGCCGAAGTATCTGAGCAATCTTGATAACCGCCTCTTTATCAATGAGCAGTGCTCCTAGGATTGATTGTTCTGCTTCGATATTTTGTGGAGGAACACGTTGTGACATAGTACTTGCTATTATACTTGAATTTGTCAGGAGTTTGATCCTATTCTGACGCCCAAAACTTTTCTACCTGAATAGATTTAGGAAAACTGTGGTTCCAAGATGACAATCTCGGTTTCTTCGGGAAGATTAGACTTGTTCGTTATTTTGAGTACTTTTTGGGTCTCTGGTTCATCAACACCCATCTCACTCAAAAATTCTTCGAGCGGTGCAAATCCCCATTCTTCGGTCTTACTTCCTGGACGGAGGTAATGCATGGGAATTGCAATAAAAGGTTCAATTTGGGCAATCATGTTACTGGCTTGTTCATGATTGATGGTAAAGACACCACCGATCGGTACCAAGGCAATATCAACCACGCCTAACCGCTCTTGTTGTTCTTCTTCTAGCGGATGACCAATATCACCAAAATGCCCTAAATAGATTCCTTCCGATTCGATGAGAAAAAGTGTCACCACGCCTCGTTCTTCACCTTGTTTGGCATCGTGGTAGGCTGGCAGTCCCTGGATTCTGATATCACTCACTTCATATTCTCCTGGAGAATCTATGACAAATGGGTGTCCCGAAATACCTTCAACATAGTTATGATCATCGTGATGGTGGGAGACCAAAACAACATCAGCTTCGGTTTCTTTCCATGGCAAACCAATCGAGTCTGGGTTGTACGGATCAATCACAATTGTCTTATCGTTTGTCTCTATTTTGAATGATGAGTGACCAAGATAGGTTATTTTCATATGTAATAATTATTCACTTGCTTCAGATGAAGATTGTATCATTTCAAAAACATCTTCCAAAGAGGGGCATTCTTGTTGCTCCCCGGTTTCCAAATTCTTGATTGTGTACACCTTATTTACGATTTCGTCTTCGCCAATTAAAAGCACCCACCGATAATTTCTTTTGTTGGCAGTCGAAAGCGCCTGCGAAATGGTTTCTTTCTCTAATCCCGAAACCACCGACAGCCCCTTACTGCGTAACACTCTGGCACTGGTGAGAGCTTCAGAAACGCTTTCAGTAAGCTGAGGGATATACAACACAGTAGTCTCCGCCATCCCTATTTCAATATTCCACGTCTTGATAAAAAGAGCCAACGTTTCATCTCCTGGTGCGCAACCAACCGCCGGGAAATTATTTACGCCAAAAAGCGAAGCCAGTCCGTTATACCGGCCACCACCAAATAATGAACGGCTGTTTTCTGGGTTGGTATCAAATACTTCAAAAATCATGCCGTCGTAATAGTCAAACCCTCGAACCAGCCCTGCTCTAAATTCAGCGATTTGTTCATACCCAAGTTCCTTGAGCATTGAAAGTAATTGTGTCACTTCCTGATACCCCGCCTGATCGTTAAGCCAAGACTGAGATGCTTCAAAATTTCCTGACATCCACTGTGAAATTTCATGTATGGATGCAGATTCTAACGCAAACGATTCAGTCATCGTTTTTTCGAATTCTGCCGGATCCATCTTTTCATATTTATCGAGTATACGAACAAAATCACTTTTTTGATCAGAATCCGAGCCGAGAATCCGGTCTACAAACGCGTTCAAAAGCTTTCGACTATTGAGATAGACCTTAAATGAGCCTTCGGGAGCACCTAACCGTTGCATAATAGAAATAGCCATGAGCAGAATTTCCAAGTCAGCACTGACCGCATCGGTACCAAAAACATCAAAATTTAGTTGCCAAAATTCTCGATTTCTACCGCGTTGGGGTCGTTCTTGGCGCATAAAATTGGAAATATTAAACAAGCGTACCGGTTTTGGCAGTTCATTGATCTTGCGAGAGACCATTCGGGTCACCGATGGCGTCATTTCAGGTCGGATCGCTAATTCTCGTCCTTTTAGATCGGTTAACGTGAAAAGCTCCTTACCCCCTACTTCGTCACCAGACTTGGCTCGATACAGATTGGCTTCCTCAAGAAGTGGCGTTTGATACTCTTCGTAACCAAATGCTTCGCAAACAGAACGCCACGTATCAAAAATAAATCGCCGAATCCGCATTTCTTCAGGGAAAAAGTCTTGCGTACCTCGATATGGTTGATTAGATAACACATTGCTTTTTGACATGCTGATATGATAACATACCCGCTGTACGGCGAAAATCACAAAAACATGGGTTTTTCGCTCGAATAGTCATGCAAAAAGATATTCATCCAAATTATAAAACTGATGTGATGGTCACCTGCGCCTGTGGCAATACGTTTGTAACCGGATCAATCGCAGAAGAAATCAAAATCGAAATCTGCAGTGCGTGTCATCCTTTTTATACCGGTCAGAAAAAATATGTGGACACAGAAGGTAAAGTAGAGCGATTCCAACGCTTGCAAAAACAAGCTGCAGAAGCGAGCACCACCGTATCTAAGAGAAAATCAAAGAAGATTAAATTGAAAAATGCCTCCGATTCGGACAGCTCAACAAGATCCTTAAAGGATATGATCGAAGAAATGCGATCACAGCAGTAACTTCCTAATTATCCAGCTGTACCTGCCTTCTATTATTGTGTATTCTGGTACTACGCCATGCAAAACGATTACCGTGAAGCAATCCAACAACAAATTGAAGAACTTGAAGCCCAAATAACAGAAACAAAGACATTTCTCGAAGATCCGACGATGAAAGAGTTAGCTGAAGCGGATATCCAATCCCTTACTGAACAAAAAAAGGCCCTTGAAGCTTCTCTCAATGTCGATTCGTATGAATCTGACGAATCAGATGATGGTACCCCCTTTGAAATAAAACCGAACGAAGCCATTTTAGAAATCAGACCAGCCGCAGGTGGCATCGAAGCCGGATTATTTGCGGATGAACTTCTCCGTATGTACGAACGCTTCGCCCAAAACGAAAACTGGAAAGCTGAAATCTATGAACGCCGATTTGGACAGCCGGGAGAGCTAAAATTTGCGGGTGCCAAATTTAAAGGGAAGGATTGCTATGCTTTATTTAAAAACGAATCAGGGGTTCATCGAGTACAAAGAGTACCCAACACAGAAAGTTCTGGCCGACTGCATACGTCAACTGTCACCGTCGCTATTTTACCATCAATCAAAGAAAACGCGCTCGAAATCAATAGTACAGATTTAGAAGTCACTACCTATCGCGCCGGCGGACCGGGCGGGCAAAACGTTAACAAAGTAGAAACAGCCGTCAGAGTCACGCATATACCAACTGGATTAGTCGTTGCTTCTTCTGAAGAGCGCAGCCAATCCCAAAATAAAGCCCGGGCCATGGCACTCCTGCAATCTCGATTATTTCAAATGTTAAAAGAACAACGAAAAGAAAAAATTGACGACCTTCGTTCCGATCAGGTGGGCACCGGTATGCGTGCCGAAAAAATCCGCACGTACAATTTTCCGCAAAACCGCGTCACGGATCATCGAATTAACCAATCATGGCATAATCTTGCCGCAATCATGAATGGTGACATTGGAGCTATTCTCACTGCCTGCAAAGAAGGAATTATTGAGGAAGACTAATCTCTAATTATTTTGGTTTACGGCATACCACCAGGTATCGCCCCCAACGTTCAAATATGTATCAGCGTAACCGTCATCGCATGATGCATCTGTCTCTGTATTTTGAAAATCACGCGTCTCAAGATGGGTCATCAGACAATATGATTGATATTCATCTGCCATCCCAGATTGATACAAATATCCCCAGTCAAGCTCATATCCTGGCGTAATCATATCCAGCGATGGATCCTGAAGCGTCGCTTCTGTTGAAAGATATTCCATGAATGGAGCCGGAACGTCCGTACATGACGCTTCTGAACAACCACTGCGCTCCCAACCGGCAAACGTTTCGGTGGGCGGCGGATATGCACCATGTTCAGTATAATATTCGGCTAAAGCAGCCTGAATTGATTCCAAAGTATGGATACGTTGGGAATCACGATGCTGAGCGTTTTTGTTAGCTTCCTGAGTTGATCGTGTAATTACGCCCATCATCAAAAGGAAAAAAACAGTAATAATTAAAAGTCCTATGAGCGTGAATCCTGAAGTCTGAGCAGTTTTTTGGGAAATATGCATACACCTATATTACTCTAAAGTTCCGAGGGTGACATCTATAGTTAATTCTTTACCAGCTCGCCAAACCTCCAACGTTACTTTTTCTCCGGATTTTTTCTTACTAATGACTGTACGTAAGTCATTCGTCGTGGTTAACTCCGTACCATCAATAGAAGTGACAATGTCTCCCTGAGCTAATCCCGCTGTTTCTGCCGGTGAATCAGCGACCACTTCCTGAACATAGGCTCCCGCGACAATTTCTCGAATTTGAGCCAGACTCTCATCAATCATTTGATATCTAACTCCAAGATAGCCGCGGACGCGTTCGACCCCATTCTCAATATCTGAAATCAAATCTTTTGCTTCATTGATGGGAATCGCAAAGCCAATGTTTTCTGAACCCTGCCCAACAGCTACGTTTACGCCAATAACTTGACCCGCTAAATTCAAGAGCGGTCCACCACTGTTTCCCGGATTCAACGCCGCATCAGTCTGAAGAACGTTATCTAATTGTTGGTACGATCCATATCCAGAACTCGCAGTAATCCCCCGACCAATACCAGAGATCACACCCTTGGTCACGGTGTTACTAAATCTTCCTAAAGCGTTCCCAATAGCGATGGCCGTTTGGCCTACCTTGATAGAATCTGAATCGCCAAGTTCAAGCGGTGTAAAATCGCCACCCTCGACTTCGATCACTGCGAGATCGTTAAAATCATCTCGAATGATATTTTTCACTTCATACTCTTTACCGTCAGTATCCAAAATAATATAGGTTGCACTTTGATTATCTACCACGTGTCGGTTTGTGATGATTTTATTTTTATCTATAGCAAAGCCAGTACCAATCGTGCCTTCCTGAAGATTGGGCCCCGAAAAGAAATCGTATACCACGGCGCGTTCAACAACCGCCAGAACAGAGTCGGACGTTTGATCGACGACATCAATAACAGCTGACTCTTCGTTGACCACACGCTGTTGTGTCACCACGCGTTCAGTAATGGCATGAAGGTTAAAATTTTCTAACCCTCCCCCATCAACAATAAAATTAAGAATTTTTGAAGTAAGATACAAGCTTCCCACCAAAAAAATGACGAGAACGATTAACACGATTTGTTT
Source organism: candidate division WWE3 bacterium (assembly GCA_020429905.1). GTDB lineage: Bacteria > Patescibacteriota > 4484-211 > 4484-211 > JAGQKX01 > JAGQKX01. The sequence continues at coordinate 2,938 of JAGQKX010000025.1, read as the reverse complement.
GACCTTAGAATGAGACGTATTCATAACACGGATATATTACTGCTCATTTTTCACAACTTCAAGGGCACGAATTTTCTGTTCGTCTTCTTTAGTCGCCGTGTCCGCTTTTACCTCTATATCTGGAGTTAAACCATCATCAGGAATAATTTCTCCATTGGGTAACACCCAGTTTGCGACCGTCACATGGACACTGCTTCCGGCATCTAGACTATATGCTTTTTGGACTGTATTTTTTCCAAAAGATTTGACACCCACAATCGTCGCATTTGCACGCTGTCGCAATGCACCGGCCAAAATTTCGGAAGCAGAAGCACTGCTTTCGTTCATGACAATTACAATAGGGACACCTTGCAGGGCACCTTCAGATTTTGAATTGAATTCATCAACGGTTCCATCTGCATATCGTTCTCCCACGATCAGCCCTTTGTCAGTAAATGATGAGGCGATCGTCACCGCTCCATCTAGAAATCCTCCCGGATTATCTCGGACATCAATCACGACACCAGCCACATTTTTATCAATCATTTCTCGTTCTAATAAGCCCCATTCCTTATCAATACCCGTCCCAAACCGAAGCAGGTTAACGTACGCAATATTCCCCTCTTCCCAATTAAGCAGCATATTTGGTGCATCAATCTCATCTCTCACAATAGACACATCAAAAATATCCGCTTTCCCTTCTGTATTCCTTCGGGCAATGGTCAGGACGACGGTGGTACCTTGCTCACCTCTGATACGGCTGACAACTTCGCCAAAGTTCATATTTTCAATAGAAGTCCCGTCAACAGCGCCGATGATATCTCCCGCTTGAATACCTGCCGTTTTGGCTGGACCACCATCGAGCGGAGCAATGATAACCAATTGATCGTTTTTGTATCCAAGCTGAACACCGACACCTTCATATTTTCCGTCCAGCCCATCTTGGAAACTGGTGGTTTCATCTGTAGAGAGGTAATACGAGTATGGATCCCCGAGCGATTCAACCATCCCACCAATCGCCCCATCGATAAGATCTTTATCATTAACTCCTTCTTGTCGAAGATAGTTTTCATCGATAAGCGATAACACTCTCCAAAAGCGATCCAGATCTAATCTTTTTTCATTTGCATCAGCATTTTGAAATGGCAAAATGGATGCGGCGCGGTTAAAAGAGTAACCGTCTGAAGCGATTTGGTATCCAAGCGTAAATGAAAACGCGGAGACTAAGACGAGTCCAAAAATAAGTTTTTTGGGTGAGTACATGCTACTCGAAGATGAATTGTTTATTGGTCGTTTTTCTAACATACAAATACTTTTCTAATACTAAAGAAAGATTATTTTTCATCAAGTACTACTTCAAAGCTCGTGATAGGGATTATTTTGTTTTCACCATTATAGAGCTCAACTGTAGCCGTATCAGTAATTACCCCGTTTTCGAGTTCTTGATTTTCGCTCAACTCGTTAATCGTGCCAAATTCTCCATGATGATCCAAAGTCAATAATCGGACTTTCATTCCAACGGACAATGGTATGTATTCAAACTCTTGAGAACTTTTTTGTGATTCATCCGAAGCTTGATCAGGAATAATTAATTTGGAAGAACCTCCCCAGATAAACGAGAATTTACCTTCATATCCTTCGAGTTTACTGTGTAATGAGGCAGACATCGGTAAATTACCATAACCCTCAGTGAGAATCAGGCTGATGCCAATATCTTCAAATCGTCCTCGAGATCCAATCAACGACGAAAATTCTTCCCAATGCATTCCGCCTGTAACAATTCCCTGAACTTTGAGTGCCACACAATGATACAGCACCTGTTTAGTTATCAATGACCCACCTACGATAATCTTATTCTCCCATGTTGGGTCAATTTGTTTTTCAGAAAGCGGCAAATCAGGCCTTCCTACAACATGAATACCGCCTTCCCGGTGTTTTCCAAGCCCCAGCATACCCTTCACCTCTAACACTTTTGTCTGGATACTGATTTCTGGTGATTGTGGTTCAATATCGGTCACGACCCCACTGACTCCGGACACTACGCGAATCTCTTCAGGCATATATTCAACCGTGATCACGCCAGTCTGTTCGTTTAATGAGCTTAGGATTCCATCAACTGGACTAATCAGGTTGCGGGGCTTAAATCCTAAAACACCTTTTTTTATGCCTAATATTTCTCCTTTAGTAATGTAACTTCCTGGTGTTTTAGAGATAAGTGCCTTTAGTTCATGCGGCTTAACGTGCAGGATTTGAGCAGCATCAATATTTCTAAATCCCGCAGATTTTCGTCCGATTCCGACGATTTTTTCTGGACGTACCGCATCACCGACTTTTACTAAAATCTGAGCCCTACCCGGAAGCGATCGGGTTACCGTATGGGTTGTATATTGATAATGAGGTCTGCGGACGTATCCTAGCAACATAATTATATTTTAATACCAACTCCTTCTAGCCATTGCGAAAATACTTCATCTGAAGGTCTGCCGTGCGGTAGCGGTCTTGGACGTGCATCTACCACAATTCCTAATTCTCCACCTACAATATCAGGCTTCTGGCGTAGCTGCCCGCCAGTAAGACCGTCGATTTCGACGGTATCATTTAATGACAGCGAAAGCGCTCCGGCGGTCCCGCCATCGAATGGAAGCCTGATGATTTGACCAGAAACAACGTCAATCTTTTGTGGCTCAGAGAATCCTAAATCAAACTCCATTGAACCAAGCGTTTTACCTTCAGGTTCAGCATGTGTTAGGACAATAACCGTACCGATTTTCTTTAGATACCGATCTATGGCAATGTTAATAACTCCTTCTTTTTTCAATCGGCCTAGGGCGGGAACGAGATTCGACCCGTCGTGAAAAACTTTCCAGACACCCGATACATCAGCTCCGTGGAGCCAGGAAAGTACTCCTAGTCCCCCAGTATTAAAACCATTATGTTTGAAATTGTCCCAAAAGGTTTC
>JAGQKX010000024.1 GCA_020429905.1 candidate division WWE3 bacterium | reverse complement strand
CGTCCGTGTTTCATCGATGAGTTAATTGCTTGCTGCATTCGAGAAATATTTGAAGAGATCGTCGTAATAAATACTTGTCCCTGTGCCGTTTCCATTACTTTATCAAAGGTTTCACCAATGGTGATTTCTGACTTGGTGTAGCCTTCTTTTTCGGAACCTAAGCTATCAGAACACAACAGTTTTACTCCTTTTTCGGAAAGACGAGCAAGTTTACCAATTTCAAATTGTTTGCCATCTACCGGTGTCCAGTCGAATTTAAAATCCGCCGCATGGACTAAGTTACCGACAGGCGATTCAATAAACATACCTAACGTATCTGGAACTGAGTGGTTAACTCTGAATGGAGTGATATGGAATGCCCCAAGATCAAAGGGATCAATCTCAGGAATAATTTCGTGAAATGACTGTCCGTTAAGCATGCCTTCATATTGGCTCAATCTGTTTTTGATAAATCCAATAACCAGTTTGGCTGCGTATACTTTTGGTTTTCCGATATTTTTCAAAACAAAGGGAAGCGCACCGTAGTGATCTTCATGAGCGTGCGTGATAATAATTCCTCTAATCTTGTCGATTTTGTCTTCGAGATAGCTGCTATCAGGAATAATCAGGTCTATGCCCAGCTGTTCTGAATCCGGAAATTCTACCCCACAATCAATAATCATGATGTCTTGAATATTCTTTCCGTCGGCATAGTATTCATACACAAACATGTTTCGGTTAACATGTCCTGCGCTTCCGAGCGGAACCACGCGCACGTATGGTTTATTTTCTGTAGCGTTTTTTTCTGTCGTCATATTGTTTAATATTTTGGTAAATATTCTTTTAGATTATCTACCGTAATGTGAAATTTTTCACCTTGTCCCAAAACCATCTTCTTCGCTGCTTTTCTAACTATAGCATTAATGGTACGTTCCATGGTTCGGATACCGGCATCGAACCCAAGCGGTCGAGTAATCTGATTCCAAACTTCCTCGTCAAATGTAATCGCTTCTTCCGGCATACCCGTAACTTTCAGCTGCCGCGGGAGCAAGTAATCACGCGCGATGACGATCTTTTCGTCATCAGAATACCCTGGCATTTTAATCAATTCCATACGGTCAAGTACAGCATTTGAGATACCGCCCGTATTGTTGGCCGAAGCCAAAAACATCACTTGAGATAAGTCGACCGGATAGTCGATAAAATAATCTCGAAACGCAAAGTTTTGTTGCGGATCGAGCAACTCAAGCATCACTCCCATAATTTGTGCACGTGCTTGTTCGGCAGTTCGGTCAATTTCGTCAAGCAGAATGACTGGATTTTTTGTCCCTGCCGCTACCAACGCTTTTATCACCAACCCCGGTTCTGACTCTCCATGTGTCCTACTCTGTCCACGAAGTTGAAGTGCGTCTCCCATACCTCCCATCGGTATTCGCTGAAATTCCCGATTCATTGACTTCGCGATGGTATACGCAATAGATGTTTTACCAATACCTGGCAAACCAACAAAAAACAATACCGGCGACGCCATGGCTCCTTGCTTGGTTATCTCGTTACGAGCCTCTTCACTATCTGCATTGTCTTGAGATCGCAATTGCAGATTAATAATTGCTAAATATTCTAACACACGTTCCTTAACAGTATCTAATCCATAATGAGTCGTTTCCAAAATGTGCCGAGCCTTGTCCAAGTCAAGGTTATCCTCCGAACGTTTGTTCCAGGGAACCGCCACTGTCCAGTCAATATACCGATTAATGTCATCGAATGCAGCATCGTATCCAGGTGAACCATGCCTTCGTACCAATCCTTCGAGCATCCGATATACTTTGGTCCGTAACTCTGGAGGTAAAAATTCGTGTGTAACTTTGTCAACGAGTTTTTGTACTTCAGGAGGAATTGTGTATCCTTCGACAGAAAAATCATTTGGAGCGATTTCTTCAGTTTGGGCAGTAGTTTGCTCATCCATAGATACAATAATTATAGCTTCTCTATAATACGAATACCAAAGTAATTTCAGGAGAGGTCGTCACTACTCAGTCGTGCCATCTTGCATAAGTGCCTTAATACTGAGATTTACGCGTCCGCGGTCGTCAATTTCGATAATCTTTATCTTTACCTGATCTCCTTCGTTAAGAAAATCCCGAACTTTTTCTACATAATTATTATCAATTTCTGAAATGTGCACTAACCCTTCCTTACCAGGCAAGAATTCAACAAAAGCCCCAAAATCAACAATTCGCTTAACGGTACCGTCATAAATTTCGCCAACTTCTGGTACGTGCGTGATGCCTTCGATGCGTTTCTTTGCATTATCCAAACCTTCTTGCTGAACTCCCGAGATGTGCACTGTACCATCTTCCTGGATTTCAATCACGGTATTTGTATCAGCTTGAATAGCCTTGATTACTTTTCCTCCTGGACCAATCACTTCGCCGATTTTTTCTGGATCGATTTTCAAGGAAACAACCTTAGGAGCATATTGCGAAAGCTGTGTTCGGGGAGCATCAATTACTTTCATCATAGCGTCCATGATAAATAGTCGGCCTGCCTTTGCCTTTTCAAAAATTTCGGTGATGAGTGCGAGTGAAAGTCCATCATTCTTTACGTCTACTTGAACAGCTGTGATTCCGTCTTTGGTTCCCGCAACCTTGAAGTCCATATCTCCAGCCATGTCCTCTTCACCCATCAGATCAGTTAAGACGATATTTTTATCTCCGTCAGAAACGAGCCCCATAGCTACACCGGCAACGGGAGCTTTTATCGGTACACCTGCATCCATTAACGAAAGTGTTGAACCACAAACAGATGCCATTGATGAGGAACCATTAGATGATAGGATCTCACTTACCACACGGATCGTGTACGGAAATTGCTCTTCGGATGGGATCATTGGCTCAAGTGCTTTTTCGGCCAATGCCCCATGTCCAATTTCTCTCCGTTTGGGTGAACCAACACGGCCGGTTTCACCGGTTGAATATGGAGGGAAATTGTAATGGTGGATATACCGCTTAGTTTCTTCTCCAGACATGCTTTCGATCAGCTGTTCGAGAGATGTAGAACCAAGGGTTGTTACAGTTAACGCCTGTGTATCGCCTCTTTGGAATAGTGCTGAACCGTGTGTGCGTGGCAATAGAGAAACATCAACAAAAAGATCTCGGACTTGATCCATGGCACGATTGTCGAGTCGCTTGCCTTCTTCAAGAATGAGACGACGAATTTCTGATTTGCGCATCTTATCAAATACTCCTACCATGACTGATTTAGTTGTCTTTCCTTCAAATTGAGCAAAGAGCGTATCTAAAAACTCATCTCGCTCAGCACTTGATTCTGCTTTATCTTTTGATTCATTGGCATGGAAATCAAAATTTTCCTTGATAAAGGTCTTGATACGATCCATCAACTCTTCATCAACCTCTGGAGTATCGTATTCAATGACTTTTCGCCCTGCCTTTTCTGCGAGTGTTTCGATCATTTCGATAAGACGAAGATTTTCGTTGAAACCAAATTCGATACCTTTAATGGCCTCCTCTTCGGTAATCTCTTCAGCGCCAACTTCTAACATCACAGTCTTCTCTTTGGTGCTGGCAACAACCATGTCCATTTTTGAATATTCTTTTTCTGTGGTGGTGAGAGGATTAATAATGTAAGAACCTTCGACCATACCAACGCGTACTCCAGAAACTGGTCCAATCCAAGGAGCACCAGCGATGTGCAGTGCGGCTGCGGCCGCTACCATACCGATGATCGACGGATCATTGTCCTCATCTACGGACAGAACAGTGATGATAATTTGGACGTCATTTTTAAAATCATTTGGGAAAAGAGGTCGAATCGCCCGATCAATCATACGACCACACAAAATTGCTTCGTCTCTTGGTCGCCCTTCACGTTTAACCCAAGGCGAACCTTTAATCAATCCACCAGCATATAAACGCTCTTCATATTCAATTGAAAGTGGGAAAAAATCAATATCGTCTCGTGGTTCGCTGATAACAGCTGTGGCCAAAAGAACAGTCTCACCATATGTAGCTTTGACTGAACCGGTAGCGCGGGGTGCAAGTAAACCTGTTTCTAATGTAAGTGTTCGACCTGCCAATTCAATAGATTCTTTTATTTGTTCTGAAATCATAAATTCTGTAATAGTTATGCCGACAACTGAGAACGACGGGGGAATTTTACCTTTGTCTAATTTCTCTTATACCCGGACTTTATTCTACAACGCCTTTTTGAGAATGCAAGGGGTAACAGGATATGCGATTTATTTAAGACCAATCTTCTCCGTTACTTCTGCGTAACGAGACTCATCTTTTTGGGCAAGATATCGAAGTAATCTTCGACGCTTACCGACCATCTTCAAAAGTCCACGTCGGCTGTGTTCATCGTGCCGATGCTCTTGAAGGTGAGATTGTAATTTATTAATTCGCTCTGTTAAGAGTGCAATCTGCACTTCAGGTGATCCCGTATCTTTTTCGTGTGTACGGTGATCAGAAATTATTTTGTTTTTGTAATCCGTGTTTAATGACATAGTCTTATATTTAAGTGTGGCTTATGAACCACCTAAATGTCAAGATTTTGGCCTATCAGCCAAATCCGCAACAAGTCGCAATAATCGAGGAGACGCGTTCCCTAACTGGGGAACTTTCTCTTTCGTTTCAACCAAAACGAGCTGCTGCCAATAATCTCGAATATCCATGCCAAGTTCACTAAGAATTTGGGCTACCAGTAATGAATATAAGGGAATATCCTGCATGACAACATTCAACTTACCCCAATTAGTGTTTCCACTATGGTTATCAATGTTGATGGTATTCATCTCATCAAGATTCATGCCGAAAGCCAAAAATTCTTTTGGTAACTCGTGAGGCGATTGAACACCCACGGCAATTAATGTGTCTGCATTAAAAGTCGGATATTCTACCGAGATATTTTCTTGTGCTAATGTACCAGAGAACGGAGTGAACGTTAATTCTACTTCGTCCTCGCGAATGCGGTATTGAAGCCGCTCTATCTTATCGCCTTCATATTTAAAGCGCAAGGTAGCACTTCTTTTTGGTAGCGATTGATAATTCTCATGAGACGGGCTTAAGAGAACCTCTTTCCCTTTCTCATTAAGAACTTCAGCTAACAAATGCTGAGCCGAGATAACGTCTCCCTGGCTGTCATCTTTAGTTACCAATACAATCTTATAAGAATTATTAATAACCTGTCGGACAGGAGACAGATCAGCCGTTACCTGCATGGACGCAAGTTTACTACAAACCTATAGAGCAGTCAACAGGTCACACTGAATATGCAATAACTGTATCTTCAGGTTGGAACGCGAAGTTCGGAGACATTACTATACCACATTCTTCTCCAGATTGGACTTTTGATTTTTTATCCTTTTCATGTCGTAAGGAAGATATTCTTCCTTCCGCAACAATTTCGTCATCACGGAGCACCTGAACGCGCGACCCTTGCAGTAAATTGCCCTCTTCAACTTTTGAACCTGCCACGAATGTTCCGTCACTAAGCTCAAAGACTTGCAATACTTCAGCATATCCAATAGCTCGTAACTGATCGGCTTCACTTTCTAAAAATGCAGAGACGTCTTCAAGCGCGCGATAAATAATATCGTAAGTCATAATGGGGATACGCTCAATTTGGGCGGCATTCTGCGCTGCTTTATCACGCCCCACGTTAAATCCAAGAATAATCGCATCCGAGACCGTTGCTAACATGACATCAGCTTCGGTGACATCCGATAGCCCTGCATACACAATATCCACTCGACTCTCATCCGTATTTAGTCCTTCAAGCGCTGCTTTAAACGCTTCAAGCGCTCCTTGTGTATCGGCTTTTACTACTAACGGTACTACTTTGACGTTTTTATCTTTCTTGATGGTGTGACCACCGTCTTTGATTTCTGGTTCCAAAACGATTGTTTTTGCTTCTTTTTCTGATTCAACAATGGTAAAAATCTCACCAGAATTTGGCACGGATTGGAATCCCATCACCTCTACTGGATCAGCCGGTCCGGCCGTCTGAATAGTATTCCCCTGCCAATCGGTCATACGTTTGATTTTTCCCCAACTGGTTCCCGCCACAATGTAGTCTCCCGCTTTCACAGTGCCGCTTTGAATAATCAGCGTAGCCAGGATTCCTTTCTTTGGATCTTGTCGCGCCTCTAAAATCATCCCAGAAGATGTATCGTTTTCTTCTGTCGATAGTTCGCCCATCTCCGCTACCAGATGAATCATATCTAACAAATTTTCGACACCTTCTCCCGTTAACGCCGAAACTTCCACCGCTACCACATCACCACCAAGATCTTCAGTAATAATTTCATGCTGTACGAGTTCCTGTTTTACTTTCATTGCTTGCGCGGTGGGAAGATCAATTTTATTAAGCGCCAAAATAATCGGTACCCCAGCTGCTTTCGCGTGACCAATAGATTCGATCGTCTGTGGTTTCACTCCCTCATTAGCTGCGATGACCAAAATAACCATATCTGCTGCCTGTCCACCTCGCGCCCGCATAGCAGTAAAAGCCGCGTGGCCTGGGGTATCAATAAACGTAATTTTATTTTTCTTGTGATCTACTTGGTAGGCACCAATTGACTGGGTGATTCCGCCCGCTTCTTTTTCTTGATAATTAGTCTCTCGAATCTTGTCGAGTAGCGAGGTTTTACCGTGGTCGACGTGTCCAAGGACAGCAACGACGGGTGGTTTTACAGCCTTTTGAGGGTTAGTTCCTTTTGTTTTTGGTGAATCCGTAGACTTCTTTTGAGTTGGTTGTTTTGCTGTGCTTTTTGCAGACATTCTTCTGAACAAACGTACGCGCCTCTGCCGCCGGTTTGACGGGGTGCATTCACTCGTACAGTTCCATCCGAATCTTGAGCAAGTCTAATCATGTTGTTCTGGATTCCAACAGCTGCACAAGCAATGCAGGTACGGAGAGATCGATTACGCATGTTGTAATGCTTCTACTATTTCTTCAACAGATTTCGGGCCAATGCCGTCTATTTCTGCTAATTCTTCTTCTGACAATGATTGGATGGAGTCGAGGGTTTCTTTCCCTGCCGCTAAGAGTGCGTTCTCGGTTCGAGTTGAAAGCCCAAGAGAAACAATTGAGTTTTCATCAACGGGTGCTGACTCTTCGCTTTCTACTTCTTCAGTTTTGCCAGCTTTAGATGGAGCGGGATCGTTTTCGCTGCGTAAATCAATACGATACCCAGTAAGTTTGGCAGCTAATCGAACGTTTTGCCCTTCTTTTCCAATCGCTAACGAAAGCTGATCTTCAGGAACCACTACCTGTGCTTCCATATTTTTTTGGTCAACTTTGATACCCAGCACTTTAGCTGGAGAGAGCGCGGCTACGATAAATTTTTCGATGTCAGGATGCCAAAGAATGATATCGATTTTTTCTCCCATCAATTCATCAGTGATCGCTTGAACGCGTACACCTCGCTGGCCGACAGCACTGCCAATCGGATCAACACCTTCTTGTGTAGTGTATACAGCAACCTTACTGCGCTGACCAACTTCTCGGCTAATCGATTTAATTTCTACGGCATTACTGGCGACTTCTGGCACTTCCATCTCAAATAATCCTCGAACCAATTCTTCACTTGAGCGTGAAACAATAACCATTTCGCGGCCACGAAATGGACGAATATCTCGAACCAAAAATTTAAGTCGCATGTTTTGATGATAGTCTTCAGAAGCAACTTGCTCTTCAATTGGCATTAAGGCGATAGTACGGCCAATATCAACCATCCAGTGATGCCCTTCACGTCGTTGTAGCATACCGGAAACGACGGAATCGATTTTGTCTCGGTAGTCGGATAAAATGGCGTCTTTTTCTGCTTCACGAACGCGTTGCAAGATGACTTGTTTGGCAGTTTGTGCGGCAATTCGGCCAAATCCCGCCGGGGTAACATCCTCACCCTCACGCATCAACTTAATTTCACCGTCTTCGCGGTTTATATCAACCACGATATCCTCTGGTTCGCCGTAATCTTTACGATAGGCAGCCAGGAGCGCATGTTCTAATGTCTCGATGACTTGCTCTGGTTCTATTCCTCTGTCGCTGGCGACTGCGTTAATGGCAGCCATAAACTCTGATCTAATCATGGACGCTATTATAACAAAGAATTTCTAAAACTAAAACGATTCACTTAGGATGATCTAATTTTGGTTTATCCATTCTGTTATCACGTTTATTAATTGATTTTCAAACAAATCAGTAAGGATCTTTTCTTCCCCCTTCGTGAAAGTAGCCAAAACGTAATCGGAGGCTGAATCCCGTTCAGCTGAACGTTCTCCCCCAATCCCAATGCGCAGACGCCAAAATGCCTGAGTACCAAAACGAGAAATAATATCTCGCACACCATTATGGCGGTTTGGACCCCGATCAAAATCGAGCCGATATTCACCAATATCAAACGCCCAATCATCATGCACTATTAACACGGTATCGAGGTCAAAACCAACGATATCACTCGCATATTTTTTCAGTGCCCTACCAGAATTGTTCATATAATCTTGCGGTAGGACAAGCGTCACGTTCTCATTTTGTATTGAAATCTCCTGCCACAAAACATTTGCTTTACGGTGGTGTTGCCATCGAGATTCATCAGCTAGATTATTAACAACCCATTCACCGACATTGTGACGAGTCGATTTGTATTCATCAAGTGGATTTCCCAATCCAATAATCATTTTCATGATGCTATTGTATCTTGAACTTACACTTTGTTCAGCTATTAATTAGGATGATTCGGGTATACGGGAGTCAATACAGATAAAACCCTGCCCATCACGAGTATCACAGAGCAGGTATTGTTGATTTTCCGTATCTACAATGTAACTAAACTGGCTCAAGGCAATACTTTCATTCAAATATGTTGGGACAAGATCCGAAAGGGTATTAGGTAACCCATTAGATGCAGATCGATATGATTCAATCGCTTCCTTGATCAGCTGAAGATCAGAACCCACGGGGACACTCGTTGGCGTCGGAGTTGACTCGGGGACATTAGTCGGAGTAACAGTCTCCGCTACGGCCGGAGTCGGTTGTTGCGTGGGTACCAAAGTAGGGGTAACAAGATCTGGAGAGTAACATTCATTTTTTCCTAATCGACAAAGAGAATAACTTTTCCCTTGAGATTGTGTGTAGTC
>JAGQKX010000023.1 GCA_020429905.1 candidate division WWE3 bacterium | reverse complement strand
TACCACTAGAACAATCAGCTACCATGCTAATCGAACCTGTGGGAGCTACGGTGGTCCGAGCTGCATTACGCATCGGTGTTTTTTTCTTTTTAAAGATACTTTTATCGTAGTTGGCAAAATTCCCCTTCTCTCGGGCCAGTTCACTGGAAGTGTTATAGGCAGTATCATCAATGGTCTTCATAATTTTTTTTGCCAACGTGATTGCTTTATCTGAATCATAGGGAATTTCCAATTGGATTAACATGTCTGCCCAGCCCATAACCCCAAGGCCAATACGTCGGTTGGCTTTCGCCATTTCTTGCACTTCAGGTACCGCGTAGGTAGAAAGATCAACTCCATTGTCCATGAACCGTGTCGCAAGCGCCGTAATCCTTTCTAATTTGTCATAGTCGACGGAACCGTTAGTCACAAAATTTGCCAGATTAATAGAACCGAGATTGCAAACATCATACGGATGCAGCCACTGTTCACCGCAAATATTGGTGCTTTCAAGCGGTCCAAGACCTGGTAAAGGGTTAGTTTTATTGGCCGTATCTAAAAACAACATTCCCGGATCACCATTATCATGTGCCAGGGAACAAATGAGGTCAAACACAGCCCGGGCATTAAGCTGGCTGACTGGTTTATTAGTTCGAGGATTTACGAGATTATATTCATCTCCTTTTTCAACCGCTTTCATAAATGAATCTGTCACCCCTACTGAGACATTAAATGTAGTTAGATCACGGCCTCCTTGTTTCGCGTTTATAAATTCCAGAATGTCTGGGTGGTTTATGTTTAAGACTCCCATACTTGCCCCTTTTCGATAGCCACCCATGCCAATAATAGTATTAGACATATCAACAATGCGCATAAACGACACAGGACCCGTAGAGAGTCCTCCAGAAGAAGCGATATAATCACCAGCTGGTCTGATATGCGAAAAATTAAATCCCACGCCTCCACCCGCCGATTTCGTCAAAATCGCCGTCTGTTTAATTGACTCATAGATACCTGCAATATCGTCAGGCATACCTAACACATGACAATTAGACATCGGCCCACCATATCCCGCATTTCTGAGGTAACTTCCGCCGGGGATAAAATCTCCAGAGACCATCATGTCGTAGTACTGCTGTGCGTATTGATTAATTTCCTTTTTGCTGTGTTTGTAATCACTATCGACCTGGGCGAGTGCTTTTGACACACGCTCGAATAATTGTCCAGGTGTTTCAATGACATCACCATCTGCATTTCGTTTGAGATGGCGCGATTTAAGCACTCGTAACGCATTCATCGGGAGATCTAAATCATCAACAATGCCCAAAGCTGCCTTTTCTTGTCGAATTTTTTCATGACGTTGCCGGTATAAAATATACGCCTTTGCCGCCTCATAATGATCAGCCGCCATCAAACATTGTTCGACAATGTCTTGAATTTGTTCAACTTCCGGGACTCCGCCATTAACTGTTTTTTCTAAGATGGCCACGACAATATCAGCCAAACGTATTGCCTCTTTTTTATCATAGGCATTAGTCGCTTCTCCCGCTTTAGATATGGCCAAAACAATACGTTTTTTATCAAAGGCGACAATTCTGCCATCTCTCTTTTTGATTTTTATTACTGGTTTTGGTGACATAGGCTACTTTCCTAATTTTTTAGTTTTGCTGGTGGCCATGACTTGATACATTTTAGAGCCGTCACGATAAATCGTTACTCCCTTACATCCAAGCTTCCATGCTTTCATGTATGCATCTCGGACATCATCAACCGAGGCTTCGTTGGGCAGGTTAATTGTTTTGCTGACAGAATTATCCGCATGTGCTTGCCAAGCGGCCTGAATCTTAACATGATAACTCCAATCAATGTCATGAGTTGTGACAAAGATTTTTTTAATTTCATCTGGTATTTCTTTGATCCCGTGTAAACTTCCTCCATTTTCTGCTATCTCATGAATAAGATTTTTTGAATACAGTTTTTGTTCTTTCAAGGTTTTCTCCAAAATTGGATCTACAATCTGCAAAGTTTCAGTCGGCCGATTTTGCGCATCATCATTGAAAAATGTCCGTCGTTCGTATGCTAACGAGAACACCGGCTCTATGCCTGAGGTTGTGTTGGCAATCATCGAAACCGTTCCGGTTGGAGCGATGGTAAACATTGTACAATTCCGATATTTTTCTGCGGTTCCTTTGTAGGTAGAGATATCATAGTTAGGAAAAGGACCGCGGGTCTTAGCGAGCTCAAGCGATGCTTTTTCAAATTCTTTTTTCATGAATTTGGCCATCCGTTTCGCGAAGCGAACTGCAGCTTCAGAATTATAGGGGATACCTAATTGGTACAACACGTGAGCAAATCCGATCACACCAGCGCCAATTTTTCGATTACCGAATTTCACGATATTTTCGGTTTCCGGCAAAATATAGGTATTCACCTCAATCTTATTATCTAAAAATCGGACAATCGTATGTGCGGTATCGGCTAACTTTTCCCAATCAACTTCAATCTCCTTACCATTCTTTTTGAGATGCGCCGCTAAGTTCACAGAGGAAAGATTGCAGCTTTCAAACGGTAACAACGGTTGTTCACCACAAGGATTAGTGGCATTAAGAACCCCCAGCGTGGGAGTATAGTTATCCTCTTCCGTTCGATCAAGGAACATGAGCCCCGGATCACCACTGATCCATGCATGTTCGCAAATCAGGTCAAACAGTTTACGTGCTTTCATTTTTTTAACCGATTGTTTGTTTCGGGGATTGATGAAATCCCACATCTTGTCCTGCTCAACCGCCTCCATAAATTCATTGGTGACACCAACCGAAATATTAAAATTCTTAATCGTCTGATCTTCGTCCTTCACCGTAATAAAGTCTAAAATATCCGGATGATCAACATTAAGGATGCCCATGTTTCCTCCGTGACGTTTTGCGCCCTGCATAACCTTGGATAGGGCCGCGCTATATACTTGCAAAAAATCAACAGGCCCAGAAGCAGCATTAGGTACATTTTTCACCTTGTCACCGTGTGGTCTAATATTGCTAAAGTTAAATCCAGTTCCACCATAATTTTTTTGCACAAGCGCGGCTTTTCCAAGGTTTTCAAAGATTGAAGGTATTGAATCTTCCACCGGAATAACAAAACAAGGAGACAGTTGGTTCGAGGCTGCTGGATTTCCAGCTTCATACAGAGCGCTACGAGTAACAATTAACCGATTTTCTGCCATAGCCGTAAAAAATAATTCACGTGCTTCTTCGACATTTTTTTCATCACCCCAGTTAATCTCCGCTTTGGCAATATGTGAAGCCACACGCAAAAATATCTCACCTGGAGTTTCCAGCAGTTTCCCTGATTCGTCTGTTAACGAACAGCGTGATCGAAGCGTCTTTTCTGCAGTTTCTGCTAACACTGGTTCTTTAAAATATTTTGGCTTGTTGTTCGTTTTTGTTTTAGGCATATCCATTACTCCTTTCCACCTTTTGAAAGGTAATTAATCATCTACTTTCCACGTTGGCTATTCTCTTATCCACACTTGGAAAATCCACAAGCGTAGCATAAGAAACAACGCCCTTCTTGAAATACGACTGGTCCTGTTCCACATTCTGGGCAGAAAAACTCATCTGAATATCCTGCATCTTCGGTATTTTCACCATTTTGGGTTGCGTGGGTGTGTGATTCTTCTTGTAATCCTGTTGATTGCATCTCTTCTGACATATTAAAGCTCACACCCCCCTCCCATACATGCATATTCTTTGGCACCGGTTGTATTATCGGCTTGCTCGTAAAGAACGAGTTGTGAAAAATCTATTTTTTCTAACTTAGGCGCAAGTGCATCATATGCTTCTTTCGAGATTTCTTCATATGGGGCAAGTTCGTAAACATGGTCATTTCGAGGCAAGAAAGAGAGCCCGCCAACTATTTCCCAATTTTCATAGACCCAATTAGCTACCCCAACCCATTCGTCATCTCCAACATATACCGTGACAGAGGGATTATGTTCTGTGTAATGAAGCTTAAGCATCTTCCAATGTTCCAAAAGATCAATAGCCGTTAAATCATTTTTCGTCACTGAGCCTTTGGGCGCTTTAACAGGAAATTCAAGAACAAATGTCGTGGCTGTCTCTTCTATCTGACCGACTTCAGGATGATACGGCACCCCTTGATCTCGAAGCATTCTAAATAGTGGATCTGTTGCTGAGACACGTACACGACGAATATAGTATGTACCAAACCGAGGATGCATTCCCGAGGACGTATCATACAGCTGTGAAGAATTACCCGAAGGTTTGATACTGGTCACACACGTGGATTGATTAATGCCAAATTTTTTGGCGTATTTTTTGTTGATTGCTACTGCATCATCACGCAACTGCTTAAGCATTTTCTCATCGCGAATCAATTTACAGTCCCAATAACCCGTAATAGATACTCCGAGCAATGCTTCTTCACGGCAATTTTTTGTCCACGCTTCAGATAAATATGGGAATTTGGTCAATGACGCTTGATATGTACCCAAAATTGTTGCTAATCTAATTTTTTCTCTAAGGGTTTCTTTCGTGTCGTCAGGTCTTGCGACGATGCACGTAAGATTACAAAACTGTTTAGAACGTAGAATTATTTCTCCACATGGATTAGTACCAGCCGTTTCGGCGTACGGTTCAAAGGTATTCCACCGACGTTCCGGAAGTTGTTTATGAAGATCTCCCCGATTGAAAATGCCTCGTTCTCCCGAATTGCTCCGAATCAACGCTATCCATTCTTCTAAAAATTCTACGGATGATGGCTGGTGATTATAAACAGCAGAATTATTGGCCATACTCCGCTGAGGCTCGGTTTCAAAAAATTTGCCCGTCTTGGCGTATCGCATAGTATCATCATCTAGATCAGATAAAGAAATAAGGGCGGCGCGTCTTTTGCCACTTGCTTCAACAATTTCGCCAATTTTACAAATCAGATCATGAACTTCAATTGAGTTTAGTCGTTTGCCTTGATTGGATAACAGCTTATCTTTTGTATAGCGCATAAGCTCTTGTAACGGCCCCGGTCCCATTGCTCTTCCTCCCATGGTCGAAAGTCGAGCACCTTTAGGTCTAATCTTGGAATAGTCAAAATCGACATCCTTACCAGAATACCAAGTACGTAGAGCCAAACCAAACGCGTCACACCAACCCTCTTTGGTATCTTGAACCACATGAGTTTTTAATGTCTTACCAGACTGCTCTTCCACAATAGGTAATTGTTCGATAATTTTATTCTCAACCGAAAACCCAACCGCTGATCCGCACATGAGAATGTACATTATTTCCGGAAAATCTTGTAATTCTGTGGTCGTCAAGTAGGAGCAATTGTACGCAGCGACATTTGTTTGGCGCGCGGCACTTCCTGATGACCAAAGTAAGCGCATTGATGGCATGATTTCTTGATTTAGCATCGCCTGATAAATCTGATCATATTCCTTATCAGTTAAACCCTTTTTTATATTCTCTTTCATGAAATCCATAAAACGATCTACTGTTTCAGACCACGTCTCTCGACGCTGATTATCATCGTCCCAACGCGAATAAGTTCGAAGATGAATAAATTCTGAAAGTGTACTCCGGAAATATTGTTTGTCTTCAATAAATTGATCCATCACTTCAGCATCCACTGTCAACGTTTCGCCTCTTAAACGTGCTTTTTCATGGCGATCCAAAATATATTTTTTGGCAGCACCATGCATATCAGCTTTCATTAATTCTGTTTCAACTGTATCTTGAATTTCACTTAATTTGGGAGTGGTCGTTTCTGTTTGAGAAAGGTCGGAGATAACACTGAGAGCAATTGACTGAGCCTCTTCCTGGTCACCCTCACCTGAAGCGACGAGTGCTTTCCGAATATCAGTCACTAATATTTCTATATCAAAATCAACCACGTTTCCTTCTCGATCGATTACATTCTTAATAGTTGAGGCAGTTTTTGATATCGCCATAAAAATCAATTTCGCTGTTTTAATTAAATTAACAGCCAAATTTCGGAATACAACAGATACAATTTATCTATTTTGGTGAATTAAGCCCCCCGAAATTTGAGAACAATTAGATAGTATCGAAGCTGTGAATCAAGTCAACATGCTGTTTATATTTCTCGTTTGGGATAAAAAAGTTAGCTTGTCATTCAACCTTCACTACCAGAGTATCTACACCTATATCATTTTTGAGTAGTTCTTACCCAAGTATCTTCTGCGGTATTGCCCCGTGCATTAACCATTCGTGCCAGCACAAAAAGCCAATCGGAAAGACGATTGATGTACTCTAGATTAGTAGCCGGCAAAGATTCTGTCTCATGATACGCCACGATGTGCCGCTCAGCTCTGCGACACACTGTTCGGGCATAATGAATCTGGGCTGCTAATATCGTCCCGCCCGGTAAGATAAATTGAGTCAATGGTTGAAGTTCCGATTGCCAGTGATCGATCTGCATCTCTAACTGGTTAACCCTACGTAATGGCATTACTTCATCTTTTTTCCCGGAAAGATAGCTCCCGAATTGAAATAGGTCTGCTTGTATGATTTTTAGCCAACGAGTTATCTCAGAATTTTCGGCCTGACTGATTACCATGCCCAGGACGGAATTGAGTTCATCGAGAGAACCAACTGCATGAATCCGCAATGAATTTTTGCTGGTAGGGGTTTGATCAAAACTGATCGTCTTGCCACGATCACCCGTCTTTGTATAAATTTTTACCATGATAGTACGATTGCCGTTGGGTTATCGACGCCGCAAGAATGCTGGTTTTTCCAATTCATCAACATCCGCTCCCATATCCAAATCGTATGAATCCTGTACTTCAGGTTCATTTTTCTTTTCAACGGGAGCTTCAACTTCTGTTTTTTTCTCTTCCTCAAATCGAGACCGATGGCGAATACTATCTTTTATCTGGGTCAGGCTGCGTTGTTGATATTCGTCGAAGCCGGTCGCTATTACGGTTACTTTAACATCACCCTCTAATTCATCGTCGATCATCGCTCCAAAAATAATCGTTGCATCCGGGTCAGCAGCCTCTGAAACAACCTGCGAGGCAATATCCACTTCACGTAATGTAAGATTGGTACCTCCAGAGATATTGATCAACACACCCTTAGCTCCCTCAATAGACGTCTCAAGTAATGGGCTTTGGATAGCAGCTCGAGCAGCTTCAACTGCCCGCTCTTCTCCGCTCGCTTTACCAATCCCCATAATAGCCGAACCTGCATCACGCATAATGGTCCGGACATCCGCAAAATCACGATTTATCAATCCCGGCATGACAATAATATCCGAAATTCCTCTCACAGAATCTGCCAATACTGAATCAGCTAATTTGAGCGCTTGTGGAAGACTTACCTGGGCGTCAGTAATTTCGAGCAGACGTTGATTTGGAATAATAATCAGGGCATCAACATTGTCTTTGAGGTTCATGATACCTTCTTCGGCATTCATCATGCGCTTGGTACCTTCAAAATGGAATGGTTTCGTTACAACTCCAACCGTCAAAGCTCCCTGACCTCTCGCGATGTCAGCGACAATGGGTGCTGCCCCGGTACCAGTTCCCCCACCCATTCCAGCAGTGATGAACACCATATCTGAGCCCGCTAAATTTTGATGGATAAGATCTACATCTTCTTCTGCCGATTTTTTCCCGACAGAAGGATCTCCGCCTGAACCTAGACCGTTTGTTAATTGTGTACCGATTTGAACTTTTGTTTCTGCTGGGGACATGGCCAAATGCTGCGCGTCGGTGTTAACGACGATAAAATCGACTCCCTGGACTCGCTCATCTTCTACCATGGTGGCAATAGCATTACTACCTCCGCCACCGACACCTACCACTTTTATTTTGGCAAAATTTTCAACTTCTGGTTTAACTAACATAATTCTCCTGACCTGATGATATAGCACCAGTTTTTACGACATCATTATAACCTACTCAATGTTCGATGGATAGATACACTACAGGGCAGTAATACGTTTTTTGAAATATTAGGGCAGAAAACTCTTGCCTAAAGAAACAACCTTATCTACCAAAGATTTCGCTCCTCCAAATTTGTTCAACATGGAAGATGATCGAGTATTTCGTACTTGGGTTGTTCTCGATCCATAGATAATGTTTCCGATAGTTGCAGCATACGCAGGTGTAGATACTTCATCAATCAATCCGGAAACACCTTTTGGCTGACCGACGCGCACATCAATTCCTCGCATCGTTCTTCGGGCCACTTCCGTTAATCCAATTGTAGAGGCACTCCCTCCCGTCACCACAACTCCGGCAGGCATGGCATCTGCGTATCCACTCTTTTGAATTTCATTATCAACTTGCTCAAAAATTTCTTCAAGGCGAGGCCGCAATATCCCATCTCTAACAAATTTTTTATCGATTTTTTGCATTCCCTCAATATTTAGTTCGGAAACATCAATCTCATCTTCGTCGCTCTTTTTCTGACCCGCAACGGCAGGAGGATTATAGTCCGAGACAAATACTTTGATTTTTTCGGCGTCTTCTAGCCCTACTCGTAAACCAATAGCGAGGTCATTGGTCATGTTTTTACCGCCAATTGGGAGAACCGTTGAATACGCTGGAGAACCTTCAACAATAAGAGTAATATCTGTCGTTCCCCCACCAATATCAATTAATGCGACACCGAGCTCTCGTTCGGTGGGAGTTAATACTGCTTCGGCGGCTGCAAAGCCTTCGAAAACAAGACCTGCTACATCTACCCCCACTTGATGGACGCATTTTACGAGATTTCTCATACTGGTCACGGCTCCATGGACGATATGCGTATCTACTTGCAACCGCACACCACTCATCCCAATCGGGTCCTGAACGCCAATTTGTGAGTCAACCGTGAAGGAGCGAGTAATGACGTCAACTATTTCGCGCGATCCGGGAATTGATATGGCCCGAGCTGCTTCAATAACCCGATCTACGTCTTGATGGGTGATTTCACCTTCTGGAGAAGAAACAGCTACAACTCCTTGTGAATTTACCGAAGAAATGTGCTGTCCATCAACTAAAACCAATGCCTCTGAGACAGCTATCCCTGCCATTCTCTCCGCTCCCTCGAGAGAACGTTCAATTGCTTCTACCGCCTCATCAATATCAACAATCACACCTTTTTTTACGCCCTTGGAGGGGACGGAATGTTCTCCGATAATCTGAATCTGATCTTCTTCAACTTGTGCAATAATGGTGGATACTTTTGATGAGCCAATATCTAATCCGGT
>JAGQKX010000022.1 GCA_020429905.1 candidate division WWE3 bacterium | reverse complement strand
TCCGACAAAACAATTCCAACAGATGTTGGATGATCTGGTGGATATGTTGGAGATGAAAGAGCTGCTTCATGTGCAAGTGCGAAAATTATCTCTCGGGCAGCGTATGAAAGCTGAGCTTATCGCGGCACTGCTCCATCGGCCGCGTGTCCTTTTTCTTGATGAACCTACCATTGGACTGGATGTCGTAATGCAACAAAAAATGCGTGAATTTATCAAAGACTACAACGAACGATATGGAGCTACCATTATTTTGACCAGTCACTACATGGGGGATATCAAGGAATTATGCAAACGCGTCGTAATGATTGATCAAGGACATATTGGTTTTGACGGACCGCTTCAGCGGATTATCGAACAGTACGCGACGCACAAGCATCTTACCGTTGTTTTTTCTGAAGATGTTGATCAGGTATCATTAGAAAAGATCGGACGAATTGCCAAACAGGAATTCCCGCGAGTAGAAATAGAAGTGCCGAGAGCTGAATCGTCACAAAAGGCGGCGCAGCTGTTATCGGAATTCCCCGTAGCTGATTTGACGATTGAAGATACACCAATTGAAGAAATTGTAAGAAATGTCTTCAAAAACCATCAAGAATAATGATTATTGTACGCCGGTTTGCCTCACTATTATTTATGGCCATCATGATTCCCCTCACCTTGATGACGGTGGTGGGGATGACACTTTCCCTCACTGTTCTGAAACCTGACTTTTTGAAGAATGGCTTGGATCGCAGTGGTGTCTATGAGCTTCCATTCCAACCTGATACTGCCGACCTTGTTATAGAGACTATTTCAGAAGATGGAGAGTTTCCGATTCCTAAAGCTGAGTTGGTCAATATTGTTTATGATTTACAGGAGGAGCTTTACCCAATTCTTGGTCCGGACTATATCCGGTCAAAGGTTGAACCGATTATTGATAATTTTTATGCGTGGATGTTGCGCGATACTTCTGACTTGTCGTTAGAAATAACTATTGATAGTGACGTCCTCGATCGTGTTGTAACGCATACTGAAGAGGCCATTTTCAATCAGCTTGAAAATCTTCCAGAATGTGCAGGAGCACTTGATCTTGAGTCTCTCGATAGTCTGGATTGTATTCCGCAAGGATTCAATAAAACCCAGGTGCGTCAGATTTTGGAACAGAGTGGGGTCGATTACACAGCCATTATTCGAGAGCAACTTCCCGAAAAAATTAATCTCTCAGATCAAATTATTCAGAGTGAGACGTATCCGCAGCTATTGTTAATCCGACAATATATCGCTGATTCTCAGCAGATTCTACAATTTGCCTTTATCATTGATCTATTGTTATTTGTGGCAATCGCAACGCTAAATCGTCACCGATGGCCAGTGTGGGGAGGCGTCGCTCTAATTCTCAACGGCGTGATCCCGACGTTACTTGGCTTAGTTGTTCAGATTGCGATTCCGGCAGTCGTAACCGTTCAGCGACTTCAATCATCTCAAGAGATACCTGTTTTCGTCCAACCGATTATTATTTCTATCGTGAACTATCTCGGATCCGAAATCGGTTTACGATTATTGCTTGTTGGCGGTATTCCGTTAGTTCTCGGGATAAGCTTCTTGATTTTGCCCAAATATTTGAACACGGCGGAGCAGCCATTGCCATAAACGAGTATATTGTGATACTTAATATATTAAATATCTAAGACGAAATACTATGTCTCAACCAGCTAACGAAAGACCTACTCATAATGAAACCCAAACTTTAAGCAATACGCACGCAGAGATTACTGCATCACCTAACGAAGCATGGACTCCTAATGGTCTAGCTCAAAGATTGGAATCATGTGGGTTATCAGAGCCGCTTGCACAGGAAGTAACGACATCAGTTCTTGATAGTGCATCTCGTTATGAACGATTTTCTGGCTTAAATCCTAAAGGAAGAGAGTTTAGGCAATTATTAGAATCTGAGGTCGCAGTTCGAGCTGCTGTTTCTGGTGAGGTCAGCACTTTTTTGAGCAGTGCCGTCAGCCAAGAAGATTGGCAAGATGATCCAAAGACTATCGAAGTTCGTACTACAAGTGGAAGACGTTCAAACTTTACTGAGAGTGCTGAGATGGTGGCTGATCGTCTGTTGAAAAAAAGATCAGCAAAAACAGAATGGGATAAGGAAAATCCCGATATGGAATCTGCGATTCATTCGTCGATAAATATTTCCATCCAACGACGTGCAGGCCAGCAGCTTCTTGATTGGAGTCGTAAGGTAGAAATTGAGCAAGCAGCATCGGATCTTATGAGGGATTGGTTGCTTCATGATCAGGACCTGGTTTCCGTACCTGGAGAACATAGAGACAGGATATATTACAACAATGTAGCTGAAGCGGCGGTCGCCATGGTTACCGCTGATAGAAAGTATGAAGCGCAACGAACCGAATCAATCCTTAATCTAGCTGAAGCAGGTCTTTGGGAGGAATTACAAAAATCGGATGCAGATTTAGCAGGGATATACCAAAATTTAATTGTTGGGTATCAGAGTGGAAAGGGTAATGTCATTAAGTTAGGTGAACCACAAACTCCGACAAAAACTCCCGGTGAATTTTGGGCGAATGTAAAAAAAGGACTTGCTGATAAAGGTATTGCCGAAATTACCTTTGATGACAGAACAGGAGACGTTTATGTATTTAATCAAAAAATGAACGTTGGTAGTGCAATGTCGAGGGCTACGCTGGCTCGCGCGTTATTACAGAAAGGACCGATAAATTTACATTAATTGTCAGTTGTTGGTAGGTATGTTATGATAGCCAAAATTAGTACAGCCAGTGACGGGGGTAAATGCCGCTCCTGAGGCGAAGAAAGGATCTAACGAGAAATTCTTCCGGGTAAGCCCGAAACAGCAGGTTAAGAAAAAATTAGGTGGTACCGTCTTAACGACCCTTGCAGCGATGCAAGGTTTTTTGTTTTTAAGGCTGTCTACAAACAGTATGCTTCAAATTGAACCATGGGATTTTGTCCAAAAATATTTAGACTTTTTTAAAGAGCGGGAGCACGCGATTCTTCCCAATGTGAATCTTGTACCCAAAGAAGATCCAACGACATTGTTTATTAATTCAGGGGTGCAACCCATCGAAAAATATCTGGCGGGTGAGTCGCATCCACTTGGTAGTCGGCTAGCTTCAGTGCAACGATGTATTAGAACCAATGATTTAGAGGGCCCGGCACATGATAGCGTAGGTGACAGTATTCATCATGTTTTATTTCATATGCTAGGTAATTGGTCTTTGGGGGACTATTTCAAAAAAGAAACATTAACGTGGTCGTATGAATTTTTAGTGAACGAACTCGGCATTGATGCAAATCGATTGTGGGTCACTATTTTTTCGGGAAACGAAGATGCGGAGTTTGACCAAGAAGCAAAAGAGACATGGCTCAAACTAGGTATCCCCGAAGAGCGAATCATCCCATTAGGCAAAGAAGATAATTGGTGGGGGCCAGCTGGTAAAACGGGACCATGCGGACCAGATTCAGAAATATTTTTTGATCGTTTGCCAGAGCGCGGAATCAATGGGGAAACGCCCGGTGAAGAATATAAGCATACCGAACGATTTAATGAAGTTTGGAACAATGTCTTTTCTCAATACTTCAAAGATGGCCAAGGGGTCTTAACCGAGCTCGAACAAAAAAATGTAGATACCGGGATGGGGCTTGAGAGAACCATCGCCACCCTCCAAGGGTATTCCGATAACTATCAGACCAAATTGTTTATGCCGATCATTGAAAAAATAGAATCGATGTCTGGACAATCATATCCTCGGCAGACGCCTGGAGAATTTACGCCATTACCACTAACCGATGAAGTTCGAGCGTTCCGAATTATGGCTGATCATATTCGATCATCAGTATTCATGGCGATGGATGGGGTGATCCCGTCAAACAAAGAACAAGGATATGTGATGCGCCGCGTAATTAGAAGATTGATCAGATACGGACGACGACTGGGTATTGATTCTGATTCGGTAGAACCATTGGCAGATGTTGTTATTGAACACTATCACCAACAGTATCCTGAAATGAAAGCTCATTATGACGATATTATGAGTGTGCTCAAGAAAGAGGAAAAATCGTTCACCAAAAATTTGAATCGAGGCATACGCGAACTCGAGAAAGTTTCAGACGAAGTAGCAAATAAACAGTCAGTTACTATCAATGATGAAGCGTTGAGCTTAGGCGCATTCGCGTTCTATATGTTTGAAACATTTGGATTCCCACCAGAGGTGACATACGAAGAGTGGCAAAAATCCAGTGTGGCGGTCGATCGTGAAAAATTCGATGAGGATCTCCTTCTGGCAAAACGATCACACCAAGATCAGTCCAGAACGGCTTCGGCGGGTAAATATGCTGGGGGATTGGCTGATCATTCAGAGGAGACAACTAAGTTGCACACTGCAACACATCTTCTCCACAAGGCGTTGCGAACGGTGTTGGGTGATCACGTACAGCAAATGGGTAGCAATATCACTCAAGAACGTTTGCGGTTTGATTTTTCTCATACCGAAAAATTGACCGATGAAGAAATCCAAAAAGTCGAACAAATGGTAAATGAGCAAATCAAAAACGATCTCCCTGTGACTCAGAAAACCATGCCCAAGGACGAAGCGCTTAATAAAGGAGCGTTAGCATTTTTTCAGGAGAAATATCCGGATACGGTTTCTGTCTATATTGTTGGCGATGATCCTGATAACGGCACTCCATATAGTATGGAACTGTGTGGCGGACCACATGTAACCCATACGGGCGATATGGGGACATTCAAAATTATCAAACAAGAAAATATCGGCAAAGGCACACGAAGAATAAAAGCGACCCTATCCTAACACTTCACGTTTTATTTTCATTATTTTTACGGTACACTGATATTTAATGAGACATCTACGGTATTTTGAAATAGCGTAGATCGTGTATTGTATGGGAATTCCATTTTTATCAAAGTTTACAAAGAAAAAAGATCCGGAAGAAATTATGATTATTGATCTTGGTTCTCATCATGTACGCACTTCGGTGGTTGGTCTTCCAGGGGAACTTGAAGAAACGCCAAAGCAGCTTGGGGATAACATTCACCAATTTGCCCGAACCATGATGCGAGGTCGATACATTAATGATCTAGATGGAGTGCTTGATATCGTGATGCATTCTATAGATCACGCAACGCTGAGCGCAGGTGTTCAACCTTCTGAAGTAGTATTAGGGTTATCTGGAGGAGCAATTAAATATTGCGGACTTACGGTTAGAATTAAACGCCCGCAACCGGATACACCAATTACTCAAAAAGAATTGGATGAAATTCTGGATAGAATCGAACATGAAACTGAGGCAAAAGCGACAGAAAAATGTGGCGTTGATGAATCATGGAACCATCTTGGAGCGATTGTGACTGATTATCGTTTAGAAGGGCAGTTTGTGACTACGCCGATTGATCTAACAGGTGAGAAGCTTGAGTGCATTGTGCTCCATGGGTTTTGGGAAAAAGAGGTCCATAAAAGCGTCGATGTTATCTCAAATCAGCTTGGTCTGGAAATCAATGTTGTTTGGGAAACTGCTGTAACCCGGGCGCTGCGAATTCGAGAAGAGCGCGAGTCGTTTATTTTGGTAGATATTGGAGGACGAGTCACTGAATTAGTTTTAGTTTCGGGACGGCGGGTTGTCTCAAATCTGACGGTTAATATTGGAGGCGATGACTGGACAGATCGGTTAGCGAAAGAATTTCAGGTCAATGTTAATCAAGCTGAAAAACTAAAACGATCGTTCCAAGAGGGTGTCCTTGATCAAAAACGCACCGCCGAAGCGAGGGAGATTTTAGAAGAAGAGGTTGGCGACTATATCCATATGTTAGCTGCCGCCATTAGAGAATTAAAAGTAAGCACCGATTTACCAGCGGTACTTTATTTTTCTGGTGAGGGAGCAAATCTGAACGTGGTAAAGTCAAAAGTGCTTACATATCCTTGGAATAAAGATGATCTTTTTGTTAATTTTCCGCATATTGAACGTGTAACCGATTCATTTACGAATGAATCGCTTTATAATGCCTACGCTTTATTGTCATAACGAGGAAACCATTGCAGATATTTTGGATAAAATCCGTTCGACCGCGGATGAGTCGGTCACGATTTCGATTGATCCAGAATCAGTGTATTGGCAAAATCTTGAAAACGAAGCGGTTTTGCGTGAAGCAGCGCATCGATTAGGAAAAAAGATTTCCATCGTGAATGAATCGGCAGCTGTTTCAAATGTGGTAGATGAGGCTGCGCCAGCAGTGATGATGCCAGTAGAAGCCGCCACTACACAGTCAAACGAAGAAGAAGCTAAAAAATCAGACGAAACAGCTGATAACTCTTTAGCAGAGTCAAAGGTTAAGCCGAAAAAATCTAAATCGAAATCTAAATTCAGGAAAATGTTTACGTTCCCCTTTGTTTTGATTCCATTATTGTTCATCGTTTTAGTCCTTGGTGGAGGAGCGTTTGCGGCGGGGGTGTATTACTTACCACAAGCTGAGGTAGAACTAAAAGTTTCTAAAAAATCAATTCAAAAGGAGTCGCAAATTCTTCTACGCTCCGAACAAGAGAATGTTGATCTCGAGTCATTGTCGATTCCGGTTGCGGTTAGAAGTGTTGAAGTTGATGGCACCTCACAAGTTGATTCAACAGGGACAAAGACCGTTGGTGAAAAAGCAGCGGGTAGCATCACCATTTATAACTGGCAAGATGTGGCCGTTCAATTACCCAGTGGAGCGATTTTTACCGTTAACGCGGACCAAGAAGGCGAAGGATTTACCTTTATTTCTACGGCTGCGCTGACGATTTCGCCAAGGACGGTAGAAGTTGATGGAGGAAATCCGGTCATTACTCCAGGAACTGAAACCATAACCGTCGAAGCTTCTGATGTCGGCGCTTTGTTCAATCTACCAGCTGGATTGAAATTTACGGTTAATGGCTACACCTATAGTTATGATGGTGTGCAAGGTGTGAACGCAAAATTGTTCTCAGGCGGTAGTACTGAAGAAGTGACGGTGGTGGCCCAGTCTGATATCGATACTGCTTTGGTCGAATTACAGTCGGGATTAGAACCAAAAGCAAAAGAAGAGCTGAAAAAACTTCTCGGAGATGGAGAAAAGCTGATTGAAGAACACCTCGTCACAGAAGTAACGCAAGAATCGGCTGATGCCAGTGCTGATGATGAGGTTGAAGCCTTCAATGTCTCAAGCAAAATTCGGGCAAATGGATACTTTTATAACGAAGCTGATTTGGACAAGCTCCTTGACGAATTACTTAAAAATAGCGTTCCTGAAGGATTTACCTTATCCGAAGATGAACGCAGGGTTTCGGTCGCGTACGTAGGCGTAACCGAAGAAGGGTTTATTAAGATCAAGGTTACAGTTGAAACGTTACTCATCCCGGATGTAGATATTGAAAATTTGAAAAATGAGTTGGCGGGTAAAAAGCCCGAAGAAGCTGAACAAATCGTGACTAATATTGAACACGTATCTGAAGGTCAAATTGTGCTCCGCCCTAAGCTGCCATCCTTTATCCGGCGGTTACCGTTTAGAACGGATAGAATTTCCGTTGATATTACCGTCGAATAAATATACCTTATAGAGTTGATAATGTTCACGTAACCAAGTACTATTCCACCATGACGATCCTCGGAGTCGATTACGGTTTACAGCGTACTGGGCTGGCACTTTTCGAAAATGACACGGTTTTTGAATTAACCCAGCTTAATGAAAACGATAAGTATCGGCAGGTTAAGCATATTGTGAGTTTAGCTAATGAATATTCAGCCGAACTGGTGGTGGTGGGGATACCCCCTTCAGGCAATATGCGAAAAAAAATAGAATGGCTTCAAAAGCAATTGGAAAAAGAGAATCTCACTGTTGAGCTTATAGATGAAAATCTAACCAGTGTTCAGGCTGAGCATGAATTAGACCAACAAAATTTAAGTCCATCAGAAAAGAAAAATAAGTCTGATAGTCGTTCTGCCAAATTAATTTTGCAAGACTATTTAGACACAATAACTTCATGAAAAAAATTCTATTCTTATTTATTATTCTTTTAAGTATTGGTTTTGGTTTGGGATGGGTAGGGCGATGGTGGTATCAAAATGAGATAAAAGAACCTTATCGAAGTGAGGAGGTTACCCTTCGGCCGTTTGTTATCGAGGCTGGTGAATATCCGGAAGTGATCGCGCAGCGGCTGGAAGAAAATGAAATTATCCGTTCGGCAGCGTCAATGCAAATCTACTTGAAGCTCAATGCACAATTGGCGCAGGGTATCCAAGCAGGTGAATATGAGGTTGCTCCTTCAATGTCGGTCATCGAACTGGTGGATCTTTTTCAAACAGGTACGCAATTAATGCGGTTGCGATTCATTGAGGGGTGGCGGGTTGAACAATACGCTGCCTATCTTGCTGAACGTTTTGACGAGAATTACGGCAGTATGTTCTATACCTTAGCCGCCAACAACGAAGGGTATCTCTTTCCAGATACATATATTGTTGATAAAGATATTACTCCCGGTGATCTACTGGAACTCCTCAAGGAGACGATGAATTTACATATTACGGTTGAGCGATTAAGTAAAACTGGTTGGGATTCGAACGATGTAGATACATTACTCATCTTTGCCTCTATCCTTGAGAGAGAGATTGCCCACCCTGAAGATCGTCGTATCGTAGCAGGTATTTTACTTAAACGTTGGGAAAACGATTGGGCCATCGGAGCGGACGCCACGGTTCAATATATTTTAGGAACTCGACGATGTGAGGTTTTGGATGCTGAATGCGATTGGTGGCCCAAAGAATTGCTTTATAATGATCTTGAAATTGACGATCCCTATAATACACGCATTCATGTCGGGCTTCCTCCCGCGCCAATTGCTAACCCCGGTGATGATGCTATTGACGCGGTCTTAAACGCCACTCCAACGGATTATTGGTACTATTTGTCAGACGAAGCAGGTAATACGTATTTTTCCCAAACGTTAGACGAACACAACCAAAATATCCAAAATCACCTCTAAATTGGAGTTGATTGTCATCAGAGAGTATGATACATTTGGTTGGAGCAGGACGGTACTGATGCATATGCGTAAGCAAAATTTTTGTTTTCACGATTTATTACCTCTTGACAGAGTGGTTAGTGTAATGTATACGTAATGACACACCTCTTTCCCCCTTTTTGAGGAGGAGGTTTTTTTTTGCTTCAAGCAGTTAGATAACTTTAATAAAATCTATGAGCACCGATATTAAACGAATCAATTTAGG
>JAGQKX010000021.1 GCA_020429905.1 candidate division WWE3 bacterium | reverse complement strand
CACCTGAGCCAATATCCGTCCCTACAGTTGACCAGAAGAAAGTAAATTCATTCTCGCCACTATAACCTGAAGGTGAAACCGATAGACCGCTCGGATTATTCGGTGCACTATTATCGTATTGATAGGTAAAGGCATCCCAAATACTACTGACATTTTGTGCCACATCCCGTGATCTAATACGTAAATAGTATGTTTGGCCGCTGGTTAAACTTGAGGCGGTGTAGGTTGATCCAGATTGAAATGTACCGGCTGTTTGCGGATCAGCTGAGTTATCAGTTCCGAAATAAACAAAATATCCATTTACTCCAGACCCACCAGTGTCAGTAGCACCTGACCAAGAAAAATATGGACCTGAATGTGGATACCAAGTAGCGGTGGTTATAGCGGTACCTCCTGATTGACTTAAAGCGGTGAGCGAGTTGGGAGGGGTTGGGTCGGTGGTATCTGACGTGGCTGTAATTTCTACTTGATCAAGCGTGACAGCTTCATTACCGTTACCGACTAGAATCGCCTGCCACATGATTCCGTTGGAGCCGACCGTGAACGTATCGATATTATTAGTCATCGTGGTCGCGTCATTTGCCTGGGCAGTTGATGATGAGGTAGTCCAGCTGGATCCATTCCAGTATTGCCAGGTGGAACCATTATTGGCTGATAGACGATAAGTGATGGTACCTAATCCAGCCGTATTAGTCTCATTGAAATCCTCCCAATTTTTTATATCTTCAGTAAAGACCGAAGTTGCAGGGCGAACTGTTTGGGCGGAAGAAGCATATGGACTGGTGACAAAAGATGAACGCGCCGTGGTACTTACTCTAATTTCATCCAATGTGCCCTGAAAAAATCCTTGCGGTTTTCCAAATTCGCGTCCAGCATAAGTAGTTCCAATCAAAAGATCATGAGTTGTATCTGGAATTGAGCGTGTTACTGCCAGAGAATTGTCTAGTGTCCCATCAATGTACAACCTCATGGTAGTTCCATCGTAGGTGCCAGCAATATGATGCCAGCTTGTGTTCTGACCGACTGTATTTGAAGTTAATACGGCATTATTGCCGTATGCCCAAACTGCCGCATCTGCATTAGCCGTGTTTCCAGTACCGGTATAGAGCTTTCCTTTGTAAATACTAAAAGCGTTAATTTCTTCAATCGTACTCGCCCACCCTGAATTGAGACTATCTCCTCCGATTTGCTCCCAATCCGTTCCATTCCACTTCCAAACTTCACCATCACCAGTAGAGTTGCCTAATCCAGCATACAAATCACCGTTGTAAACGACCGTCGTACGGACGCGCTCATATGTACCGGTAGCCCATGAGCTATTAATGTCGTCTCCTCCAATCTGTGTCCAAGTAGACGTTCCTGCGTCGAATGTATAGACAGCAGCTTCACCAGCGGCTGTACCCAAACCCGCCACCAATAGGTTGTTATACACTACTAAACTGTCTACATTGTTATAGGTGTCAACTGGACTTGTACTCCAACTGCCCAAAACACCATCACCGCCTACTTTAGACCAACTAGGCGTCCCATCACAATTTGTACATTCCCATATTTCGGCGTCACCATTACTATTTCCGGTACCGGCATAGAGCTTACCATTGTATGGTGAAAGAGAAAGCACCTGCTCATATCCCGTGTTCCAGCCGCTATATACATTATCTCCAGCCACCTTAAACCACGTACTTCCATTCCATCTCCATATTTCGGCATCACCGCTACTATTTCCAAGACCAGCAAATAAAAATCCGTTATAAGAGGATAACGACGTTACTTCTTCATAGTTGGTTGTCCATCCGGAATTAAGGCTGTCTCCGCCGATTTGGAGCCAGGTACTTCCATTCCAGTACCATACTTCAGCATCGTTAGCAGTGACACCCGTTCCAACATACAGCTCTCCATTATGGGAAATCATACTTGAGACCCGCTCGTACGTATTATTAGCCCAGGAGTTATTAATTCCTTGTCCTCCGATCAGTGTCCAAGTTGAACCATCAAATTCCCAAACAAGTGCATTGCCAGTGTATTGATATCCCGTTCCGGCATACAGCTTATCTCCAGAAACATTCATGACTTCCACATCATTCATCCCTCGAAAGCCCCAGCTTTTATTAACATAGTTACCTGCGATTTGTGTCCATTTAGGAGAATCCGTTGTTCGATACGTCCATACTTGGGACGAGTACTGTGCTGAGGTCGTCTGAATTCCCGCATACAGTGTGGAATTTGCGTAGGCTAAATCATTAACTACGGTATGGGTATTGGTGAAACTACTATCAATACCATCTCCACCGATTTGTGTCCATGAAGGTGACGTAGCGCAGCTTGAGCATTGCCACACTTCGTTATCACCAGCCGTGAGACCGAGACCAGCATAGATATTAGTTCCATCGGTCACCATGCGATAAACACCTTCATATCCAGCTCCCCAGCTTCCGTTAAAGCTATCTCCTCCAACCTGTAGCCAAGTAGAACCATTCCATCTCCAGACTTCAGCATCTCCGGCTGTTGTACCTAATCCCGCGTATAGATTACTGCCAGAATAGACCAGTGATAATACGTATTCATATCCAGAACCCCAGCTTGAATTTACAGCATCTCCACCAATTTTAGTCCAGCCAGTACCATTCCATCTCCAAACTTCAGCATCATTGGCAGTAAGACCTAAACCAGCATAAACATTTGTCCCGTCACCTGTCATAGAAAAGACAGTTTCCATGTTATCAAGACCCGTCCAACTTCCATTAATTCCGTTGTTTCCACTGTCACCACCAATTTGCGTCCAGTCCGGTGTTCCGGTAGCACATGTAGAGCAGGCCCAGACTTCCGCATCATCAGTACTGATACCGAGTCCAGCATACAAGATGTTATTTTGGTACAACATGGTGTACACACCTTCATTTCGGTTAACTGGCCACGAATTGTATTGAGCATCTCCTGCAATCTTGGTCCAGCTCGTTCCATTCCATTTCCAAATTTCACCATCACCGCTGGTAGCACCTAATCCGGCATAAATATTAGTCCCATCATTGATTAATGAATAGACACTTTCAAACGTGTTAATTGCCCAGGAATTGTTTAATGCGTCACCACCGATTTTGGTCCAGATTGTTCCATTCCACATCCAGACTTCTGCGTCTCCGGTTCCGTCTCCTAATCCAACATACACGTTACTTCCCATAATTGTCATGGATTCGGTATCGCGTTGGCCATCAATTCCCCAACCACCATTTAGATTATTTCCTCCAGCTTGTGTCCAGGTAGTAGCAGAAGCATCAGCCAGTTCATACACAATCTTTCCCGTTTCATTATCGTAGTAGAGTTGGTACGCACCTTTATCAAGAACTCCCTGGCGTTGGCTGTGAGTTGCGGCTCCAAAAGTCGCGTCAAATTTGGTCCATGCTTCCAGTGTATTTGCCTGAGAAAAAGAAAGAGAAGATGAGTCAGGTGCGGTACCATATTCATTGGTTCCATTCAGTGAGAGACCGTTATTTAGATTTGCCGCCGTCCAGGTTCCCCCGGTGATATCAGCATCATTATTGTTACTTGAGCTGTCGTCGGCAGTAGACCCAGAAGATTCATCTAAATGGAGCAGTAATGCGGTATTTGCATCTGTAGTATAGTTGCGGACTTTTAATGAAGCGCCCGACCCCGTTACATCGATTTGGTTTGCATCGGAAACAACGTAATCTCCAGGCACAGAAAAATCCCAAACATAATTGACATCCCCAGCGGCAAAAATTTTTGGGAAAAAATGAGATAAGGTGAAAAGAGAACCAGCAACAACACCGACCAATAAAATAAATATCGCCATGATATTTAATTCCCATTCGGCGATGACGATCTTCCGCATAAAAAGAGAGCGCAGAAATTTTGGTGGCATATGCTATTGTTAGATACTTAAAATATAACGCATGCCCGATTGCCAAGGCAATAGAAAGAAAACTCAGGGTTGTACAACTAAATAGACTTGCATGATAATAGACTGCATGGAGACTGAATTATCACCCGTTATGTCACCAACGATTCTGACGCTTTTCGGGGTTACTGGAGACCTTTCGGCACGGTTAGTTATTCCCGCTCTCTTTGATCTCTTTCAGAAAAACTTACTTCCAGAAAATCTGTCTGTATTAGGTTTCGCCCGTTCAGAATGGACTGACGGAGATTTACAATCACATGTGATCGATTCGATAAAAATAAATCGAAAGTGGGTTGATGAATCCTTGGCTGAAACGTTTTCTCAGCATTTTTCGTATGTTATTGGAAATGCAAACGAGGTGGATACGTTCATTGCTTTGAAAAAAAAGATTGTCGCTATTGAAGATTCATGGGGTATCTGCAGTAATAAATTATTTTATTTTTCTGTTTCACCTTCCCTCTTCAAAAATATTGCCCAAAATCTAGCCGCAGTAGGCCTCAATATTCCTTGCAGCACCGTCACCGGCTGGACACGATTGCTCATCGAAAAACCCTTTGGGAGTAATCTTCAAACCGCAAAAGAGTTAGACTCATTTCTTTTGAAATCATATAAAGAAGAACAGATATTCCGCATCGATCATTATTTAGATAAAGAAGTAAACCAAAATATTATCGCGTTTAGGTTTTCAAATTCTATTTTCGAACCTTCCTGGGATAATAAACATATTGAATCAATTCATATACGTTTATTAGAAAGTGCCGGAGTGGAAAACCGAGGTGCTTTTTTCGATTCTGTCGGTGCGCTGCGTGATGTAGGCGCAAATCACCTTTTACAGGTACTTTCTTTATTAACGATGGATAGACCTGAAAGCCTTCAAGCGCATGATCTTCGTAACAAAAGGATGGAACTTTTTAAACACATTTCCGTACTATCTGAAGAAGAAATCGTCCAATTTACGAAGCGTGGCCAATATGTTGGATTCCGTGATATTGATGGAGTTGCTCATGATTCTCAGACTGAGACGTACTTTAAACTCCAACTCAACCTGAAAGATAGACGCTGGGAAAATATACCGATTATTATTGAGGCAGGTAAACGTATGGGAACCGCTCGTAAAGGCGCCGTGGTAACCTACAAACACCCTGACCCATGCCTCTGTCCGGTTGAGATGGGCCATCTCAAAAATAGAGTCACCTTTTCTCTTTCCGAGCCTGAAGGCATTTCGATCTCATTCATGGCAAAACCGCCCTCTCTCAAATACACCCTAACCGACGAATTGTTTAGTTTTAATATTCACGACGTGTATGACGAAAAATTACATATTAATGAATACGAGCAAGTGCTGCTGGATTGTTTTACTGGCGATCAATCTCGATTTGTGAGTACGGGCGAGATTGAATCTATGTGGAAAATTATCGATCCCATTATTGATGCATGGAATAATGATGTGGTACCGTTACACTTGTATAACCCTGATTCTGATGAGATCTTAAATGAGGGTTAGCAATAGATATGCAAAAGCAAATAGGCATAATCGGTTTAGGCAAAATGGGTGCGGGACTCGCGCAGCAACTTTCCGACAAGGGGTGGCAAGTTGTGGGTTATAACCGCAGTGAAGACAAAACGAAGTCGCTGAGTGATGTGCATGGTTTTGTACCGACGTATAGCTTGAATGAATTTGTTACTTCACTTCCTGCTCCAAGAATTATTTGGTTAATGGTCTCGGCTGGATCTGCAGTTGATGAAACGATAGAGCAATTGACCGCTTTGCTGAAGCCTGGCGATACTATTATTGATGGCGGTAACTCTTATTATAAAGAGACGATCCATCGGGCTAATACTCTCACCAAAAAAGAACTACGGTTTCTCGATGCCGGTGTTTCTGGTGGACCAGCTGGTGCCAGAAATGGGGCCTGTCTCATGGTTGGCGGGTTGCAAGACGTTTTTGATGAGCTTGAAGAACTATTCAAAGATATATCAGTAAAAAATGGCTACGCTTTTTTTGAAGGCTATGGTGCAGGCCATTTCGTCAAAATGGTTCATAATGCAATTGAATACGGAATGATGCAATCAATCGCTGAGGGCTTTGATATCATGCGGTCTGTTCCCGACTATAAACTTGATCTGCTTAACGTTACTAGTATTTATAACCATGGAAGTGTGATTGAATCTCGGCTGACACAATGGATGGAAGAAGCATTTCAGTCTTTTGGTACAGACTTAGAAACGATTCCTGGATCAGCGGGCCAAGGTGGAGGTGGTGCAGGGCAAGTTGGAAATAGTGAGGCTGAATGGACGCACCAGACCGCCCAAGAACTTGGTATCAGAGATCGAGTCATTGCAGAGTCTCTAGACGCGCGCCAATACAGCCGTGAAACACCCAACTATCAGGGCAAGATAATTAATGCATTGCGTAACATGTTCGGTGGGCATAGTGTAACTCATCCTGAATAGGTTACAATACAAAATAGATGAAACTTAAATACGAAAACACAAGCCAACTCACATTAGAAGACCTCACCAAAATCTCGAAAACAATTGATTCCTATGTTGATCGCCTTAATCAGGTGGCAGGTTCAACTGATTTGTATGGAGAGGCAGAAGGATCTGTCAATCTCAGTATTGATTCACGCTACCAGAAGCAGATTAACGATTTATTAACCAATTTTGATTACTCCAAGCTGAAATATATTTTGGTTATTGGAATCGGTGGAGCTAATCTTGGTTCTAAAGCTATTTATGATGCAATCTATGGATATTACGACTTACTTGAGCCGGAGCGTACACCCAAAATTATTTATCTAGATACAAATGACCCTCTTTTTATTATTAAGACCCAACAATTGCTCCAGCGCTCCATAGAAGAACCAGAAGAATTAGCCATAAATATCATTAGTAAATCTGGAGTTACGGCCGAAACAATTTTTAATACGAGAGCGATCCTGGATGTTTTACCGTTAGAAGCATATTCGGATCGTATTATTGTTACCTCTGGAACAGAAACTGAATTAACCAAACAGGCCCAAAAGCTTAATCTACGTACGATATCTGTCCCGGAGATTATCGGAGACCGATATTCGATATTTTCGGCTAATGGTCTTATTCCTCTAAGATTAGCCGGAATTGAGACTAAAGAATTTCTTGATGGGGCAAAATCGTCAAGAATGATGTGTCTCGATTCTAATATTGCCACAAATCCTGCTCTGCAGTCAGCTGCTATATTATTTAGTCATTTCAACGAGGGCAAAGTGATCAGTGATAATTTCTTCTTTCACCCAGAACTTGAATCACTCGGAAAATGGTACAGACAGCTTATGGGTGAAAGTAATGGGAAAGAGTCAACGCTAGACGGTAAGATTGTTCATACTGGTATTACCCCAAGTATTTCTCTCGGATCTGTAGATCTGCATTCTGTATTGCAGCTTTACCTCGGAGGACCAAGAAATAAAATCACCACGTTTATCTCAAGCAGAGAAAACCATGAGATTAATCAAAATGTTATTTTAGAAAATAATCCACCATTAGAACAAATTATTCCAGAAATCAAAGATGCCTCAGCTGGAGAAATCATGTGGGCAATCCTCCAAGGAGTCAAAATTGCGTATCAAAACCAGGAATTACCTTTTATGGAAATACAACTCGAGGAAGTGTCTTTGTTTGAGCTTGGCTCATTCATGCAATATAAGATGTTCGAAATGATGTATTTAGGCGCGCTGCTCAACATAAACGTTTTTGAAAAACCCAATGTGGAGTCATATAAGGTTGAAACAAAACGAATCCTCAACAGTCATACATCCTAGTCTAGATGAGTGGCCAAAATTATGTTTTTTCTTTTTGATATCGGCGGAACAAAAATGCGATTGGCCATCTCTCATCAAGAGGACATTATCAATGAGCGTATTTTGCCTACTCCCCAAAACTTCGATGAAGCAATAGCTACAATCAGTACCTATATTAATGAGATGAAAGCGGGAGCCGTCATTACAGCTGCGGCAGGAGGGTTGCCCGGTCCGATCACCCGAGATAGAACGGGAATTAGTAATGCTCCTAATCTGACTGCCTGGAATAATAGACCGTTTGTTCCTGAACTTAAAAAGGTGCTTGAAGTTCCAATCTATCTTCATAATGATGCTGCGTTAGCTGGACTTGGAGAGGCTGTCTATGGTGCGGGCCAGGGATACGAAATTGTGGCGTATATGACGATCAGTACCGGTATTGGCGGAGTGAGAATTGTAAATAAAAAAATAGATCATAATAGTTACGGGTTTGAGCCGGGACATCAATATATCGATTTTGATAAATCTACCTTTGCTGATGCTCAGTTTGGCACGCTTGAAAAATATGCTTCAGGAAATTCAATTAAACATCGTTACAATGCAGAACCAGAAGATCTGGAGGATGAAAAAATGTGGAAATCTATGGAAACAGTCATAGCCTATGGTCTAAACAACACCATTGTTCACTGGTCTCCAGACGTCGTGGTTCTTGGTGGTGGATTAATTAATAGTGATACGCTTTCAGTAGAAAACATCAGCCAAAAGTTAGAAGAGGTGTTATATATTTTTAGCGATGCACCGGTGATTCGCAAATCAGTTCTTGGCGATAAATGTGGATTAATGGGAGCACTTGCGCTAATCAAAAGTAAATCATGAATTTAGAACAGCTTGATCCCAAAAAAATTATTGACGTGTCTGCTCCGATATTTCCTGGAATGGTCCTATACCCGGGAAGTCATGAAGTTGTCTTTAATAGCTCTCGGTACCAGGATACAACAAGCACCACAATTACCTTCGATTCTCATACTGGAACGCATTTTGATGCACCAGCACATGCGTTTGAAAATGGTCGTGGTGTTGATACCGTTTCTTTAAGCTCTTGTATTGGGGTCTGCCGGGTATTAGATCTCACATCTGTAGAGGAAAAAATAATGGTAGCGGATTTAGAACCATTTAATATTATCTCTGGTGAGCGTCTTCTGTTTAAAACACAAAATTCTGTAGACACCTGGGAGACATTTAACGAATCTTTTATTTACATTGATGGTGACGCCGCTGACTATTTGGCTGAAAAACAAGTAGCCTTGGTTGGAGTTGACTACCTTTCTGTAAAAAAGTTTCATGGACCTGATATTCGCCCTCACAATTCGTTGCTCAGTAAGGAAATCGTGATTATTGAAGGTTTGATTCTAAAAAACGTAGTCCCGAAGAAATACGACCTCATAGCCCTGCCATTGAAACTCAAAAATCTCGATGGTTCCCCCTCTCGAGTGATTCTGATCGATAATTACTAAAAATTATTCAGTATTTGTATTTTGGAGACATTGAGAAAGTTCAGGCGTCATGGTCCATTCACACTGATCGGTGATTTCATTATATTCACAGGAAGCCTGGTCGTAGCAGCCATATGTTTCCCGGTATTCGCAAGTTGTCATTACCTCCTGATCCGAACAAATTTGACCACTGCATCCCGTGACCATACAGTTTTTTGTTAGTGTTTGATTAGTACTAGGGCTAAATTTATAAATAGCACCAGCTTGATCATCGGAAACGTAAATCGTTCCATTGCTCGCAAGAGCAATACCAACAGGTTTTCCATAAACTATACCTTCCTTTTGCCAACCTGAGATAAAGTCTTCAATTTTCTCTAGGTTT
>JAGQKX010000020.1 GCA_020429905.1 candidate division WWE3 bacterium | reverse complement strand
GTCAGGAATCCCCAATGATCGGCCAAAATAACCGGCGGCCTTAAGCGTCGAACCAGAAATAACCCGTACCCCTAAGGAAAACCCCCAATCTTTAGAAGTAACTTTCGGCATTCCGTCTTCGGTGTACGCCCCAATTCCTTCCGATGCCGCCAGCCGAATGTCGATATATGATACCGCCTCATTCCCTGACTCATCTTGGCAA
The DNA here is from genome assembly GCA_020429905.1 of candidate division WWE3 bacterium. Taxonomy (GTDB): domain Bacteria; phylum Patescibacteriota; class 4484-211; order 4484-211; family JAGQKX01; genus JAGQKX01. The sequence continues at coordinate 9,424 of JAGQKX010000020.1, read as the reverse complement.
ACTTTTTCTAAAATTGGTTTTAGCGTATCTAGCTGAGTTATTTCTATTTGTTCCATCTTCATAACTGAGTAATTCAAGCCACATTCTACTGTAATACCTTCGGGTAGACAAGAAAATCGAATCCGTTAGTTATTGAAATGCGGGAGGGTTATATGAACCGGTCCTCCGCCATTTTCCGGAGTAGGGGAGGAACTCGGAGCAGGAGTCACGGTAGGATACTCAACTTCAATTGTTGTTTCAGATTGCTCTCCTTTTCCGTCGTAGGCAATTACTCTAATCTCATGAGTACCCTCTACATCTTTAGAAACCGAATATGTCGCTTCATATGGAGACGAATTAATTGTGGTTACTAAGGTATCATCCCAATAGAATTCGACTTTGATGATCCGATGTTCGCTATATGCTTCTACGGTGACAGTAAATTCATTATTATCCATTTCCGAACCGTCTGTCGGGGAGGTAATCTCTACATATGGACCAGTGAGCGGTTTACCTTTGGAATCTACGATTGGGCAAGTTTCTTCGGGAGGCTTCCCATATCCGCTATTTTTACTCATCCATTCATCAGTATATTTTTGTAAGGCTGGATTCTGTTCGCGAAGATAAATAAACGTTTTGTTTTCTACATCACCAATAAGACGGTGATAGTCAGTCGCAAGAAGACCTTTACTTTTACAAACTTCAACAACTTGATGAAAATTATCCTTTTCGGTTGGTTCGGTTCCTTTGGCAAAAACTTCAACTCTGGTTGGAAAATCCTGATCATCTAAAGGAAGCATTCCTGATAACGCATCAACGGTTACCTGTTTTATGCTGTCTGGGCGTGTAAATTGTTGTACGGGTTCATTATCCAAAGCGCGTTGCATATAATAGTGAAACGTTGGAGTGGCTCCAGTAGATCCTTGAATTGTTTGAGCCATGGGTGTGTTATCAGTATTCCCGGTCCAAACACATGTCGCTAGTTGTGGTACATATCCGCAGGTCCACGCATCTTTGTTATCATTAGTCGTACCAGTTTTTACCGCTGCAGGTCTTCCAATTTCTAATAAGTTGTTCGCTCCAAACAATCGTTGTCGAACTCTGTTGTCAGATAAAATATCAGTGATTAAATAGGCTGGCTCTTCTGGCAAAACTCGTTTCAGCTTAGCATCTTCGGGTTTGTTTTCAAAAATAACTTTTCCGGAACTATCTTCGACTTTAAGAATAGAAACAAGATCTGGTTGTTCACCATTGTTAGCAAAAGCCGTATATGCCCTGACGAGTTCAATAGGTTTGACCTCGGCAGCTCCAAGTGCGATCGAAAGACCATAACGGTCTGGCTGATCAAGTGTCGTAATCCCAAGCTCTTGGGCTTGGGTGATAATATTTTCTACCCCGACAAGCTGCGCCATACGAATTGCCGGTGTGTTACGAGAGTTAGCCAACGCTTCACGAGCGAGAAGGGGACCCCAATATTTACCGTCTGAATTTGAAGGACAATATTCGGAACCATCAGCTTGTCTACCAAAACAAGCGAGAATATCAGGAAGAAATGTTGCTGGTGTATATCCCATTTGAAAACCTTTTACGTAGACAATCGGTTTCATCGCTGATCCGGGTTGTCTTCGAGCGAGAATTACATTTACATTTCCGTCAATTGATTCGTCAAAATAGTTAGCGGACCCAACCATGGCCAAAATCTCACCTGTTCTTGGATCAACAGAGATTAATGCTTGGTTGGAGGCATTAGCTGCTTGTTGGGCTAAACGATCCAGTTGGAATCCTATTTCTTCTTCAGCAATAACCTGCTTTCCCATATCAAGTGTCGTGGTCACCCGAAGACCGCCTTGCTCTACAAGCTTCTCTCCAAACTGTTTCACTAATTCTTGTTTCACATAAAAAACAAAGTGCGGAGCTTTGATATTGTTATCGATCGGAACAATGGTTGAAATAACATCATAGTCTTTTGCTTCTTGTGCGCGCTCTTCAGTGATATATCCATTTTTGACCATTTGATCGAGCACGAGATCGTACCGCAATTTGGCTAATTCTGGATCTCCACTCCGAGGACTATACACACTTGGCGCCTGAGGTAATCCAGCAATAAACGCAGCCTCCTCAAGGGTTAGGTCTCTCACGTGTTTACCAAAATATCCTTCGGCCGCAGCGCCTGCTCCGTAATAGTTCCCACCATACGCTACTTCGTTAAAATAAATCTGCAGAATTTCATCTTTTTCATACGCTGACTCAAGACGTAACGCGAGAATGAGCTCTTTTAATTTTCGAGTATAGGTTTGTTCTGGAGTAAGCAGCACGTTTTTCACTACCTGCTGCGTGATGGTGGATCCACCGCCTTGAATTTCACCCTTCGTCAAAACACGAAACGCTGAACGGAGAATACCTCGGATATCAAATCCTGAATGATGGTAAAAATCTGCGTCTTCAATAGCAATCGTAGCGTCTTTTAGATTGTCGGGAATATCTTCGAGTTGAATCAAGGTACGTTGCTGATCATCAAAGATTTCGTAAAGTAGATCACCCTGACGGCTATATATTTTGGTTGTTTGGGCAATTTCTCGTTCGGTTAATTTATCCGGAGAGGGGAGATCTTTACTGAACAAAACGACAGCGGTAACTCCGCCTGCAGCAGCAAGCAATACTCCTAATAGTCCCAGGGTAGCAACAATGGATAATACACGCACACGTTTTTGCCGTTTTGAGCGCTTAGTGAGTTGTCGAGCCCGTTGTTTCCAACGGTTATAACGGGTTTTGATATGTCGACGAGAAGTAGCCATAGACTCTTATTATAATACCGCAATTTTATCATGCCCTAAATAATAAAACATCTCAACCTGTAAATGAAAAAGGGCAGACCGTCGGTCGGCCTGCCCGGGTGGGAGTAAGGATCAGAACATTACCTATTCTGAATTTTAAAATGGAACCCGATTGATTCGAGTTCCGTTTGGATCTCTGTTTTAGTACCAGTGAGGATGACCCACTCCCAGGGTAACCTCAAAGGAACAAAATCAAGAATCCAGTCCAGTTGCCAACGATCGCCTGAGCGATCAATGGCGATCCGATGCTCAGAGTTTTTAAACTTGAGCACAAACGCTGTTTCTGCCTCATCGATTGGTTCGAGACGGACAGCTCCACCGGCTTTGGGGTGCTTCTCCATAAACTTTCTGCGAAAGTTATGGATTCCAACGGTTGAAAATTTCATGTGCCTTACTCCTGATTCGGGGGCGGTTCAAATCGCCCGTAGGTGAAATTTGAAGGAATTTTACCACTCAGTAAAGGTTCATGCTAGAATACTGAATATATGGAAAACGTCACCGAACAGCAGTTGGATCATATATTGACTCACAATATCGATACGATCTATCCGACCAAAGAAGCTTTTGCCAAACGGCTTAAGAAATCAGAACCACTCACGTTTTATATTGGTATTGACCCCAATATCCCAGATGTCCATCTCGGTCACGCAGTCGTCTACAAAAAACTTGAAGAATTCCGGAAAATGGGACACACCGTGATCTGTTTAATTGGAGATTTTACTGCTCGTATCGGAGATCCGACAGATAAGTCTGCCGCACGTGTTCGACTAACCGCTGATCAAGTAAAAGAAAATGCTCAAGCATATCAGATGCAGGTCAGCAAAGTATTAAACTTTGACGATCCATCTAATCCGGCTGCATTACGGTTTAATAGCGAGTGGCTCGACGGATTAACATTCGAAGATCTCATCGAACTGGCGGCTAATTTTACTGTCCAGCAAATGCTCGAACGAGACATGTTCCAAAATCGCCTGACGGATAATAAGCCCATTTATCTTCATGAATTTTTTTACCCGTTAATGCAAGGATATGACAGTGTCGCCATGGATGTTGATGTAGAGGTCGGCGGAACTGATCAGACGTTTAACATGTTAACGGGGCGCGACCTGGTGAAGACGCTCAAAAACAAAGAAAAATTTGTCGTTACGTGCCCATTTTTAATGGGGACTGATGGAGAGAAAATGAGTAAATCGAAAGGTAATTTCATCAGCCTGCGGGACGAACCATTTGAGATGTTTAGAAAAATTATGACCGTGAATGATGATTTTATCGTGCACTATTATGACATGGTGCTTGATCTCCCCAAAACTGAACAAGAACAATTGACTAAACGACTGGCTGACGGGGAAAATCCGCTCGAAATGAAAAAGGAACTCGCATATTCGATCGTTGAAATGCTGTATGATACCGATCAAGCTGCTGGAGCAAAAACAGAATTTGAAGGTGTCGTCCAAGGTAATGAACTACCATCTGAGATTCAAGAAATCGACTTGAGCAATTTTAAGTTACATACATCAACACCACTTGTTCAAATGCTAAATGATATGAAATTAGTCCCAAGCAAATCAGAAGCAAGACGTTTGATCGAGCAAGGTGCAGTGAAAATCGATGGAGAAAAGATCGTAGATATTGGTTATTTGATAAACAGACCAAACGGATTTATATTACAAGTAGGCAAAAAACACACAGTAAGAATAGTTAACACTTCAAAGTGATAATATTATGAAGAAATTAAGAAAATATCAGAAATTATGGATGATTGTGATTGCCATCGTGTCAATCAGCATGATTTTGCTTCCAGTCGTTTCGGTTCTCCCACAAATCCTTAATTAAATTGCGAGACAATCGTCTCGTTAGTATTTTTTTGGGTAATTCCATACAATGGTGTCATGGATATTTCTGCATCAATCACGTCCGTCACCGGAGTAGGGGAGAAGTCAGCCGAAAAACTTGAGCGACTCGGAATTCTTACGATTGAGGACCTTTTTTATCATATTCCTTCTCGGTATCTCGATTTTAGAAATGCCGTACCAATCAAACAGGCGACCGTCGATGAAACAGTGTCCATCACTGGAGAAATTTGGGAAATCTCAAATGCCTTCACCCGCAGAGGGAAGAAAATTACCACTGCCGTTATCTCCGACGAAAGCGGCACCATGGAACTCATCTGGTTTAATCAAACATACCTGACCAAAGCAATCCAACCTGGAGATGTCATTCATGCTGCAGGTAATGTTGGTTGGTGGGCCAAGAAAAAAGCGATCATTGCACCTATGTGGCAAAAGGAATCGCCTGAAGGGGATGGCCTTAATACCATTCTTCCGATCTACCCTGAAACTGAGGGAGTTACCAGCGCGTGGCTGAGAAAAATTACCAAAAACGCCTGGGATTCGTCCTCAAATCAGATAAACGAGACGATGCCTGAACGTATTATTGATAAATACGACTTACTCAGCCTACCCAGGACGCTTGAAACACTCCATTTTCCGAAAGATTTTTCAAACGTAAAAAAGGCACATTATCGACTCTCATTTGAAGAAATGTTTCATCTGCAACAGGAGGCGCTGCGTCGGCGTGCTGAATGGGATCAACAAGAATCAGTTTTCTTTCTACAGAAAGATCAATTTAACAAAGAAGTTGACCAACTCATCGAATCACTTCCATTTACACTCACTTCGGCCCAAACACATGTAGTGGAGGATGTGTATGCCGATTTCTTAAGAAAAAGCCCCATGAATCGACTCGTGCAAGGTGATGTCGGCTCCGGAAAAACCGTCGTCGCTGCCATAGCCGCGTACATTACCTATCTGGCTGGTTATCCCACATTTTTGATGGCTCCGACTGAAGTGTTGGCTCAGCAGCACTACCAAACCATCAGTTCAATTTTGAAAGAAAAAGTCTCCCATATTGCGTTAGTCAGCGGGAGCAAAAAAACAGACTCCTTTGAGCTGGGAGATATCATTATCGGCACTCACGCCCTTTTTCATCAACGAGAAAAACTCCCCGAAGCGGGATTAGTGATCATTGATGAGCAGCATAAATTCGGCGTTGAACAACGGGCACAACTTGTTTTTCGGGAAGGACATCGGACACCGCACATCATGACGATGACAGCTACTCCGATTCCTCGATCACTGGCTCTTACGGTATACGGGGATCAAGATCTATCACTCATCGACGAGCTTCCTCCTGGTCGAAAACCGGTGAAAACGTGGGTTGTTGAAGATCATAAACATGAAAAAGCCTACCAATGGATTCACGATCAAGTACTCTCCACTCAGAAAAATAAACCTCAAACACTGATTGTGTATCCACTCATTGATGATTCGGAGCACGAAAGTATGGCTGATGTTAAGGCAGCTACCACTGAGTTTGAGTACCTCCAGCATGTATTTTCAGATCTTCGGGTGGAATTACTTCACGGACGGCTCAAACCAACCGAAAAAAACACCATCGTCGAGCAGTTTCGGTCTGGTGAAATCGACATCTTGATCTCAACGTCAGTGGTTGAAGTCGGGATTGATGCGCCAAACGCTACCATTATCATTGTCGAAAACGCCGAACGGTTTGGCTTGGCAACACTGCACCAGTTGCGCGGACGCGTAGGTAGACGGGGTCAACAGGGATATTGCTTCTTATTTTCTGGAACTGACGACGAATTAACTCTTCAACGCCTCAAAGCAATGGAAACCCATCATAATGGCCTTAAATTAGCCGAGATTGATCTGGAATTGCGTGGTCCAGGACAAGTTTTTGGCACACAACAGCACGGAGTAGGGGAGTTGCGCTTTGCCAAAATCACTGATCTAGACCTCATTCAAAAAACTCGAGACGCTGCTAAAATTACTTCAGACCCAAACTAAGCCCATAGTGTTGATTTTTGGTTGTTTTTTAGGTATAATAAGCCAAATCTTATTCCGGCTGGTTTTGCACTGGCCAAGATTTAAGCCCTTTAACAACCAAAAGCTCACGGCATTTCTTGATCTATATGATCAGAAGAGTTTTTACTATGTTAAAAAGGCTTTGTGGTTTTGAAAGCCACCTTTTTTTATTAGTAGGGGATATGCCTCCTATTTATGTCAGGATTTAGTCTCCTGACGGATCCGAAAACGCGTATTCTGCGTACGGTAATCTACTGATGACTCGGTTTGTCTGTGACTACACGCCCCCTTTTACTGGCTCACGATTTTCGAGCAAAAACAACTATTGGGAGTACGTGGAGATCACGATACAAGTCGTTAACAAATTTATCGCGCCACGTCTTGGCGCCCCTCTTTGAGGAGTAGAAATCATAAAAGACGATGGAAATGATACCCGCCATAGAGTAGGGGATTCCGCAGCATGAGCGTAACCATGCATGGCAACGTGATGACGGTTAGACGGACTAACCCGAGCGTATGTTTTTTATTCTTTTTGAGGAGACAGAAAATGATTATCGCTAATGAAGCTCCAAAGGCAACAACAGCCATCTGCGTGGGTGAAAACCCACGGGATTTTTACCGTCAGGTCATGCACGGATTTACCGTTAGTAATGACCCTGGTGCTGAATTTGAAGAGATGGTTGGCGAGTTGAGTGCATGGGATGTAGTAGAAAAAGACTACATCTATATCCACAAAATCGTACAACCTTGGGGAACGATATTTTATTGGGTTTATGCCCGATACCCCGTTCACCCTAAGTTGGAGCAGTTCTCGATGGGGTACGGGAATTTCCCGTCCGGGCCGGATAGCTATATGCGGCCTTTGAGTCTTTCTGACGGTCCTAAATTCGGACCGTATTTGGAAAGTATAGCGAAAGCATTCGTCAATTATTATGGCGAGGATTTATTGTAAATAGAGCCTGATCGGCTGAACCGATTAAGGAGTGATTATATTCCTTGTCTCTTGTGAGACAAAACGTGACCGCTGTAGAAATAAGCAAACAGATAAGCGTAAATAATCCGTTATAGGTGCAATTCCTATCACGTAAGTGCATTGATCCGACTCTTTTAGTGTAGCCTACGTAGCTACCGTGAATTTAGAGGATTGGAGATGCTATCATTTTTTTGAAGTTGGGGGCAGTGGACCACATCCCTCCACGGAAGACCTGAAACAACTAGAAAAAAGATGAAAACAGATGAAGAAATTCACAAACCCTTCGGGGTAACTCATCACGTTGTGATGAGTTGTGTACTGCTTACCAAAAATAGGACTCTGTTCAGACTTGTCTGAAAGGATACTTATTAGCGTTAAGAGATACACACAATTAAACCTGGTGGTCATTCATTTATTATTTGCCACCTTCGCTCCCAATTCATCGGGACCGTAAACCGCAATCATTTAGCCCTGCGCATCGTCGCAGGGCTTTTTTTGTTAAAAATTAGTCAAACTAACCAACTTTCCTATATACTCACATCATGAACATCACATCAGGAAGTGCCAGGGGACACAAAATTAATTCTCCAGAAACGCGTGATCTACGCCCCACCCAAAACCAAGTACGCTTGGCCATCTACAGCATGCTGGAAAGTTCTTATTTGAGTGGACTTTTTTATGACGAACTACGTGTAGCTGATCTGTATGCTGGGACGGGCGCCTTGGGGCTAGAAGCATTATCTCGCGGAGCTACGTATGTTGATTTTATTGAAAATAACAAGCAACACGCCGATATTATTAGGCAAAACCTTTCAAAAATGAACCTGACTAATCATGGACATTTATACACAGAGCCTGCCGACACGTTCCTAAAACGCCCCTTAAACCAACAATATGATCTGGTCTTTCTCGACCCTCCGTACCGACTATTTTCGGAAGTAAAACTCGGAGAATTATTTCATATCCTCAAACCACATGGGGTGCTTATTTACCTTCACGACCGGCATAATGCACCACTGCGGTCAGTAAGACTGTCTGATTCAGATCTCACATGGAACTTAGCGGATTCACGAGAATATGGCGCCACGGCAGTCTCTTTTTATATTTCTAGTCACATTGAGAATGAACCTGACACTGAATAAGAACACATTTTAATTCTCTGGCTGGTATTATTGACAAAAATCTGTATAATTGGGATGATTAAACAGCAAAATACCCGTTATTTTGCTTTTTATTATGGGAGCAGTACCAAAGAAAAAACCAAGTAAAACACGAGCACGTCACAGACACACTGCATGGTCAAACAAGTTTTCCTTGCCACACCTGCAAAAATGTCCAAATTGTGGCGAACTAAAACGATTGCATCGTGTATGTTTGGCCTGTGGCATGTACAATGGAATGAAGGTAATTGACCCAAAGACAATGGTCAAAAAGGTCAGTTAACAGTTACCAGTTATTAGTCTTCGACTGATCACTGATTACTGCTCGCTGTATCAATAAATCATGAAGACGTCAAAAGATCCACGACATTTAGCACGAAAAGTTGCGTTACAAACTCTCTTTCAGTGGTCGAGCCGACCTGATCTTCCAACCGATAATATGTATGTTACTCAAGAAGCCCTAGAAGGTATCGCTGAATCGATTCAATACGATGAACAGAATCCTGTCCAACCCAACCCCCCCCTCCCCCCCCCCACCCCCCCCCCCCCCCCCCCCCCCCCCCCCCCCCCCCCCCCCCCCCCCCCCCCCCCCCCCCC
>JAGQKX010000001.1 GCA_020429905.1 candidate division WWE3 bacterium | reverse complement strand
TGCCACATTCCTATTCTCACTCTTAGTAAATGGACTAACCATCGAATGGTTAATGAAGAAGCTTGGCGTACACCTACCTAAGAAAGAAGATCTTATCTTAAAGGAAGAACTAGACATATTGAGGATCAATCATACTCGAGAACACTTGGAAAGCCTATGCGAGCTGGATGAATTCAACACTTCTATCGTACAATCAGTTTCGAGCACATTAGCCAAAGAAGTTGATGAGCATAAAGTTCAACTACTCAAATTGGCGAAGCAAGATGAAGTGGCAAAGAGTCTCCGCTTACAGGCGATCGTTATCGAAAAGAAAACTATTGAACGTTTGTTTGACGAAAACCACATTAGTGAAGCTGTCTTTTTTGATCTCGATAGTGAACTAGATCTGCAACAAGATGCTCTTGAATATCCAGAAGTATATACCGGCCGCGGTTATAAACGGGGTGGAGTCATTGATCGCGATAAAACATTCCGAGAGCGTATGCGCTCAGTACAAGAATCTATGAATCGATTCCCGCTCCTTGGTTCTTTCATCAGTACTAAGCGAGAACATATTATCGAAAATCGAATCGCCGCTTTGCAAACACGTATCGTTTGCAGTAACGAAGTAATCAAGTATCTAAAGAACGTTGAGGAATGTATCGAAGACCGAAACGGAGTGTTTTCAGCCATACAAACCGTCAAAGGAGAATACGCAGAACATAAAAAGAACAACGATAACAAACTCGCCGATCTAACCAAAGAATATCCAGATATTGCCGCTACTTATCAGACAAAGGTTGTACAATCGATCATCAAGCACGAATACGCCCATCATCATCCGTCACATTTATTCATGCAGCATTAATTTTGAAATCATCGATTCCCCTTTTCCATGGAGGAAAATTATTGCCCACCGAGTAAAAATAGAGTATAATCCCGTTGGTTGAACATACACCCTCATGCAAGAACTTCTCTGATCACATTTCAATGTTTCTTGGAAGATCTCAATAAAAAAGTAGCGGTGTCTCGTTTACCTTAATTTCCAATACGTTGGAGGTGATACTTAATGCAGGAAAACAAATTATACGTCGGTAATTTACCGTATAGCACAACTCAGGATCAATTATCCGAAGTTTTTAGCCAATTTGGAGAGGTTATCGAGGCAGTAATCATCACTGATCGAAATACAGGCCGAAGCAAGGGTTTCGGTTTCGTCACCATGGCTAACAACGAAGCTGCTCAAGCAGCTATCGCTGGGATGAATGGTCAAGAGATGGAAGGACGTGCACTCGTTGTTAACGTTGCCCGACCTAAGAAAGAAGACTAATCTTCTTTTACTCTTAAGAGTAAACCACTTTTTCAGTAATTTTCGTTTATTAAAAATAAATAGAAGAATATTGATGGTTCAAATACGAACCGGTGGTTTGCTATGAATATACTAAAATAAAAAGAATCCGAGGAAACTAAATAGAATTGCTACCGCCATCGATAACCCAAATTTTCGGGCAAATGATTCATCCCCCCGCAAAAAACAATAGACAACTTTGCCAAAAACGTTTACCCCATTCACGACGACGAGCGTGAGTACGGCCGTGTCAAAATTGATCACTGAGCCAGCCAATTCTGAAATATTGATCACCACCGCATCATGTCCAGTTACGGCTGCAATCCCAGAAGTGATCAATAATCCCCGGTTTCCAAAAAAGGCCAACGAAAATTGAACCGCAATTCGGACGACCGAAAAAATGAGCGCAAATTTTAGTGCAGGAAGAATAGAAAAAATTTCGTTCGATTTGATACCTTTCGCCGTAAACGCATGTCCATCATATTTATATGTTCGATAGACAAAATAACCCGCTGGAATAAACGTCCCGATAAGCAGCATTATGATAAATCCGGTACTTTTTACCAATAACTCAGGATTGAAGATGCCCATTAAGATAAAAAATTGGATAAAGCCAGCGATATTAGCCAGCAATGCAGCTGACAACAATAAATCTAACGACTTAGCTTTTTTACTTTGTTGGGCAATCGAGATGGTGGTGGCAGTTGACGAGATAAACCCACCAACGGTACTGGCAATCCCCCATCCACTTTTCTCACCGGCGATTTTTTTCAAAACATATCCCATCACGTCGACACCCGTTACCACCGCTACAACCAACCAAACGTTATACGGATTGAACAGATGCGCATCAATAAATCCATTCACGTTGAATCCGTATGATTGGAAAATGGAGATCAATGATGGAGCATCTTTTAACGAATAGGCGACGTTGGGTAAAAATGGAAGGATAACCAATGCGATAAGTGCGTAACTAACAAATCCGTTAATTTCGGATCGTTTTATTTTCATCACAAAATGTTGAATGTTTTCCTTCCGAGATAGAATCAGAATTAAGACAACGGTAAGGGCAATAATGAGTTGCGTAGAAAAAATCTCCAGACCGACAAAGATGCCGATTAAAAAACTAAAAATTACGGCTAGTTCAGTCGTAAATCCGTTATCTTTGAGCATGATACTCCCCGTAAGATAGTACCCAATCACGATAATAATGAAAGTGATCGAAAAAATGAAAAACAGCGGTTGAAAAAAATAATATAAGAATCCGCAGATAGCCCCAAGCAATGTAACTAACGAGAAGGAACGTACTCCGAGGGAACCTCGCCTTCCCTGGCCATCTTCCGAAATTAAATCTTCATATGATTCACGTTCCAAACCAATAGCGGCACCAAGAATCAACGCGATACCTAATTTAAGAACAAGAGCAAATTCACCCATATGCTCAGTATATACTGGTTTGGAAAAACTCTTCTAGGGGGACTTCAAAAAAACTTTTATTTCATGTGATGACTGATCTTATCCACATCATCTTTGATGCGTTCTACGTCAGCCACGATTTTGTCGACACCGGCACGCATCTTTTTAATTTCTTCGAGCAATTCGTACAGATGATTACTGTTTGTGTTTCCTTCTTCTTGATCACCAAATCCTAAACCCATAATTTCTCACCCCTTTCCATACGCATAAAATCATTATACAGGGCGTGAAGCTAGATATTCATCGGATATTCCGGACAAATGATTATCGCGTCAGGTGATGACATCACGGGCGGATATGGAGGGTCTGGGCATTTGGGTGGAGATGGAAAAATGATAATGGTCGGCAAGGGATACACCGTCGGAAATGGCGTAGGATAGATTGTTGGTCGAGGAATAACTGTCGGAGACGGTTTGGGTGGTGCTTGCGTCGGGGTTGGCGTTACGATTGCAGTAGGTTTTGGTAACGGAGATACCGTGATCGTCGGTAAAACATGTGGTGGTTTCACCTTTTTTGACTTTACTTTTGGGGCCGAATCACAATCAGAGTCGTTTTGACTGTCACAATTGTTAGTACGCTTCGTTTTGTTTGTATCTTGAACTGTAGGAGTAATTTTTTCATTTTTAATCTCTAATGCTCTGGTTTTTGGGGCGATGATTGGTGTAATCATCACCTGCTGATCTTTTGTCTCAGGAGATGACGTCTCATCGACGGTACTTTTTTCCCGTGGAAAATACGTAAAGATATCGACTGGACCTCTGCCTGAGTGATTTTTGGGCGTAAAAGCCATGATGGTCGTGAGAATAACAGCTACAATTAAATTAACCATTTAGTTGGAGTGTAGTGGCAGCGCAGTGCGTGTATTGTACCGTGTTTAGCTTTTTTCAGCAAAGCCCCTAGAAACGCACAAACCGGCCAAAGTGGCCGGCTGTAACTTGCTTTCCTTGCATGAGAAAAGCTAGGCGTTGTTGTCGTCAAATAACTATTACGTTAATGACATACTTCTTATATCAATTTACGCCTATTCTGTCAATGGAAGTTTATGTCTCCAAACGTTTAATCCTTCGTCTCACAACCAATCCTAAAACAATGAGAGAGATCCCCGCCACGACAGCTACGGATTCAAACGACCAAGCCCCCGTTAGCGGCAATGTAATCACGCTACTCAACACGGACGGTTCGGGCGAAGCTTCGCTATCTGATGAACTGAGCACCAAAGGAGTATTGCTGCTCGCATCAGTAATTTGAAAATGGATATCGAAACCTACAGACTTTTGCTGATATTCATTTCCATGAAACGATGCAAATTTAGCCGCAAAAGTATAATTTTCTGATTGACCTGGTTGTATCTGTGACAAATAGATGACTCCGCTATTTTCGAGTTCACGTAAACTAGAAAATTCTTTTAACACTGAAGAGGCACTATCTGTCGTTTCAATTAAAATCACATCTTCTAACCCTCCAGCATCAGTAACATCAACCACGACGGATACAGAAATAGGTATTGCCAAATTATTTTCAGCCAACAGAATACGACTTGTTTCGTCGCCCGGAACTAGGCTCGCCTCGTCGAAAAGCTGATTATTCCCCACAAATGTACACGCGCCATCGCTACACTGTAACGTATTATCTGCAGCGTGAACTAAGCGATGATGACCAACTGCCAAGAGTATAAAAAAAAGAGTAAAAAGAATGGGAATGTATTTACGATGTAATTGTTTTTGCATATTGCTTTATTAGGTTGTCAGAACTTGTAATACAAAAGCGTCTTCTTTTGAAGAACGCAGCTTTCGGAATTCATCGAATAGAGCAATGAGCTCCGAGCTAATCAAAAATCCCCCTGGCACGACGACAAAAAGAATGAATCCTATTGAAGTCTGTAGGTATGCTACGATGTATCCTGCATACGGGATAACGCGGTCCTGAGCACCGATAATAGCAGAATTTCGGATCTTATTCGAATCAACTGCATCATTAGCGTCTCCCTTCGCTAAAAAGAATAAGCCCTGATCATCCAGGTAAACATCTGTAATACGGTGACTGATAAGGAGAGACTCGTTGGAATCAGCGTACGTAATTACTTGGCCAATACTATACACTGAGCGCGTTTTGGTAATGAGCAAACTACCCACTGGAATCGCCGGCTCCATAGAGCCAGAACTTACCGTCAAAAACCGCATCTGGTTTTGATTAATCGTCCAGAGTAACCAACCAATAGCTAATGTGAGTACGAACAATATCAACAGCTTAAGGTTTTGTTTTAAATGAGTCGTGTTTTTATTTATTTTCATTTCATAGTTCCCTGATTATGTCTTCCACGCAAAACTCTCTGGGGAGTTCGGTAACTCCAAACTCCCCGAGAGTCTCAGATGGCGACCTATGGTGTCACCTGTTTCAAACCAAAAATAACGTCAAATACCATATCATCCGACATGGCCATGTTATTAGTAACTCCATTCATTCCTCCCCACCACCAGTTGCTTTGATCGTCAACAAAGGTCACCTCAACAACTAAGTTGACTGAGTCCCCTGCGGCCAAAGTAATGTGGTTATCTTCTGCCAAATCTGTAGCGATTGGAAGTCGATACGTTGCAGAATAATCGTTTCCTGGAGTACCTTCGTTATTGTAGAGTGTGGTATCGTCCCAATCACAGATGTTATTGGTCGAATGAGAACCAGCCCCTGTTTCGAGACAAATTCTCAAAGTCGTCTGATCCCACAATTCTCCATCACCAGTATTTGCGTTGTATCCTGATGGATCAATTTCTTGATCGACCAGATCTCCGTCGTCTGCTTCAGCATCAAGAATTCCGTTTTCATGACTGACTGGATTGTCGATCATCAAAGTCAGAATCCCATCAACTGTTCCGGCGTTAGACAGGGTTACTGTTCCAGCATGGTATTTTTCACCGGGAACCATGTTCGAAGTAGAAAATTTCGCGCCAAGTGGTCCGTTTTCATTGTCTACTCGAAGATCTAATGTTCCAGAAGTGAATGTATTCCCGATACTTGATTCAGTATCAGCAAAGAGGGCTAACGTGCCCCCAGCAACCACAGCAAGAACGAACGCAATGGTCATGATACTCATTAATATTCGTTTCATAATTATTCACCCCCTCCTTAGCCTATTCCAATGGGTGTAAACAAAATTAATTTCAAGGAAGCACACGAAGACATGAATATTCGAGGGAGAAAACAGAGGCTTTTTGAGCTTATAGTTATTCCATTAACGCGCACCGTTATGATCACACCGGTACGGGCAGAAAGTATTTACGGGTGTTTATTGGCCAATAGTATATCACGAGAGGATATTAACTTTCAATATTCGAGAGATGTATGACATGCTAAACTGACAACGGTAAGGTGAAGTAGAATGTAGAACCTTTTCCAAGCTCACTATCAAAACCAAACGTTCCTCCGTGTGATTCAATAATACTTTTGGTGATATAGAGTCCAAGACCAGTTCCTTTAGAGCCCATTTTCATTTCTTTTTCTTCACGATAAAATTTGGTTCCAATTTTTTCCTTCGCTTCATCAGGTATCCCTTTTCCCGTATCCGTGATTTTGACCAATATTTCATCTGTCTCAGGTTTTAGTTCGCTTGAAATAGTTACCGAACCTTTTTCTGTATATTTAATTGCGTTGTCTAACAAATTACGCAGTACTTCCCCAATGCGAGTAACATCGGCGAATACTTTGAGATCTGTATCTTTATTTTCTTTATAGATAAACTCCAAGCCTTTTGTTTTGGCCATCAATTCGAACTCCGCGAGTGATTGCTCAATCAGGTTATTAAATTTTACATACCGCGGACTTACCTGCAGTCTTCCCTGTTCTATCCGAGATACATTCAGCAAATTATCCACAAGCGTGGTGAGGGTTTTGGTAGTTTCGATACTTCGTTCCACCGCGTGGCGTTCTTTTCCTTCAACGCTTTTAATCAACGTGTTTTCGTATAGGTAGTAAAGATAACCTCGTAGAATAGTAATTGGAGTTTTTAACTCATGAGCGGCGAGCGAGACGAAATCCAGTTTCATTTTTTCTACTTCATAATCATTAGTAATGTCATGGAGGGTGATAATGTACGCCATACCGAGCGCCTTACCCGCAGGAATTTTGTTAGCCACAATATTTACATGTTTTTCGCGGTGCTGCTTGTCAATAATTTTTATATTAAATTTCGTACACCCACTTTTTTCCTGATCAAAATCACATAATTTGTCAAAATTTAATCGATCTTCTGCTCCTTCTTCATACATTTCGAGCACCTGCTCAATACTTCGATGCAAAAGCTCCTTTTTATTCCACCCTAATAGATTAGCGGCTGCATTATTGGTATAGACAATTCGGTTATCCTGCCCGACCGCCAACACAGCGTCAGACGTACTGGCTAAAACTGCATCCAACTGGTCTCTTTCGGCTGACATGATGTTTCGCTCCCGCTTAAGTTCTTCAAATAACCGTGCGTTCTGAATCGCCACACTGATCTGAGCCCCAAGTGATTCAACAATATTGATATCACTTTCCGAAAAAGTACTGCTGTCACCCTTAGGACTGACAAACACGGCTCCAATAATTTCACCCGAATCAATCAATGGCAGCACTAGCTCAATACGGTTATCTCGAAGATAATCTTGCAGTTCAAGCATATCTACTTTTTGCGAGAAATCTTTCGTATCAAGGAGTTCTTTAACAAGGCTTGAATAGACAATCATTCCCGGGTGTTTCAGCAAATAGGCAAAGCAGACATTCCCTGATTCAAGGAGTTTTACTTCGACAAATTCGACCCGAAATAGTTTGTGGAACACTTCAGCAATTTCTTCTTTTAGTTGTTCAAGTTCCAAACTATGCGATAGCATTTCAGAAAAATCCCGGATGACATCCTGCGTGTTCTCATTTCGTCCGGATAATAATTTTCCAACGGCATGCTCGAACCAGTTTTTGACCGGGAATACTCCAAAAGTAAAAAACGCCGAAATAAGCACCACAAAAACAGCAATGTTTACCACCGGGAAATCATACAAAAGCTCACTTCCACGGGGAAAGAAAATGGGTATCAAACCATACACAAAAACCAAAAACATGAGTACTGAAACAAAAAAGAACGATACCTGGGTGAAAATCCCTTTAAAAGCGATCGTGATATCCAATAACTTATGTTTGGCTATGGCATAAAAAGTCGCGAATGCATAGATGACCACCGCAAAAGATGATTGCCGCAGTGTAAATTGTTTCTCATGACTAAAAATCGGAAGAATCAGTACTAAGAATAAGATCGTTAGAATCATCAGGACCATACCGGCAATCTGATATTTAATCTGATCTTTTTCGTAAGGTCGTAATTTTTTCCAGCGTAGAATTATCGGGACGTACACAGGGATCATACTGAACGCCATAAATATACCCCAAAAATCGACAAACCGACCGGTATTTATTCTATACAGCCCATTTACGGTGGTGATAGAAGTGAACCATGTTTGAGGGCTCGTATATAAGACATACAGAAACGGCATGCTCAAGACAAAATATCCTGCCGCCACAATGATTCCCCACCGCGAAAGCCTATCTTTGCGGGGAAAATGAAACATAAAAAGAATATGAAAAATGTGAGAGATAATCAGAGATGTAAATGAAATTTGTAACCACGTTAACACTGGAAGTACATGAGAATACGACGCTAAATTAAGCGCTACGACCCAAAATCCCAACAGGACTGCCAACAGACCAAATGAATTATTCATGAGGCGATCGATCCGTCGCGTCAATACATACACACCAAGCCGTATTGTTAACAATCCAAAAAAAGCACCTACTGCCGGGTAGATAAACGAGGAGTTATCCATCATGTAACTACAGTATATACTCTCTTTCAAACTTGATAAACTAATATAAGAGACCACCGCCAAAGAATTATGAAACCAATATTTAAATTCCAAACAAACTTGTTTGTACGCAATCTCGAAGCCGGAAATTTATGGGAAAACTTTTTCATTTCGGCCATTTTCTCACTATTGAGTTTACGCACGATGCTTAAGTTAACCGGTTATCCGCAGATAGGAAGTGGGCAGTTTCACGTAGCCCATATGCTATTCGGAGGGTTGTTTATGGTTGCTGCTCTCATCCTCGCCTTCCTATTTTTGAATAAAGAGGCTAAACAACTCGCGAGTGTTCTGGGAGGGTTAGGGTTTGGAGCGTTTATCGATGAACTTGGCAAGTTTATCACCAGTGATAATAACTATTTTTTTGAACCAGCCATCGCTTTTATCTACATCACGTTCGTGATTATATTTCTGATAATTCGGGCGAGTGAAAAATATATCGATATCTCCGAAAAAGATTACGCGGTGAATGCACTCGAGATTTTTAAAGATGTTATCACCTCTGACCTTGACGAAACTGAAAAAAAACGAGCCCTCGCATTTTTAAATAAGAGCGGAAACGATATCGCTGTAGTGAAAGCACTGAAAACAGCCTTGAAAAAAGCCGAAGCCCAAAAACGCAAAGAAACGTACCTCGTTGAGGAAATAAAAATAATTTTGAGTAATCTTTATATTCAAATTGTCCAAAATAAGATGTTCAGTAAAGCAATAATTTCATTTTTTGTGCTTTCTTCCCTCTATTCATTCACCCAATCATTAATTAACTTCCGTTCAGTTGAATCATTTTTCGATTTGGGCCAATTAGTCTCTTCTACCTTTTCGGGGGTAATTGTTTTAATTGGGACATATGCATTACGGAGAGGGTCGAGACTGGTTGCATTTGAGATCTATAAATATGCGGTACTGGTAAATATTTTCCTGACTCAGTTTTTCGTTTTCTATCATGAACAGCTATCCGCCATTATTGAATTGGTTTTGGCAGTAACGGTTTACATTGCCCTGAGATACCTCATTAGCCAGGAAGAACTTATCGATAAAACATCATTTAAGTCTCCCTGGCAACGAGTAAGAGAGTTTCTTTTTTAGCCTTTGGGTTTATCTAACTTATCAAACCCGAAACCTTTCACAATAAAATACACGACTGCAGCAATCACCACAAAGTCGATCACCACACTCATGAAATGTCCCCAGGCAATCGTCCCAGAACCGACAGAAATTGTTGCGGTAGCCAGGTTATCTACCCTACCTAGCGCAATTCCCAAAATCGGATTAATCAGGTCTTCCACTAAAGAAGAAACCACTTTCGAAACGGAACCTCCCAGAATAAACCCTACAGCGAGCCCGACAACTCCTTGCTCTCGAATAAACGTCATAAATCCTTTCATAGCAATTCACCTCCTTATGGTATTATCTTTTAAATTATAACGTAGAATATTCATAGAAACCTATGCATACCCATCATCCAGTTACCAAAGAAATTTTAGAAGCTCACATCAAGAACGATCATCAGCTCAACCCGCTTTCTGATTATCTCCGAGAGTTTGTTTACGGAGGAAGCGACGGAATCGTCACTACTTTTGCCGTTGTGGCAGGTTTTGCCGGAGCACAGACTTCTATGGAAACCTCCTTACCTATGGCAGCTGTTTTGATATTCGGTTTGGCCAACCTCTTCGGGGACGGAACTTCCATGGGACTTGGAAACTTTCTTTCAGCACGATCCGAAAAAAAATCAATTCACCGTCAAATGAAACTTGAGAAGGACGACCTGAAATCTGATCCAGACTATGAAAAGCACGAAACGCTCTATCTTTTAAAAACAAAAGGTTTTTCTGACGAAGACGCTGCCCAATTAACCGAGATTATTATCAAAAACCCCCTCTACTGGCTTGAATTCAACATGATGTACGAATTAGACCTTCCAATCAACGGAGGCGAAAATCCCATTTTGACAAGTCTAGCGACTTTCGTTGCTTTTATCGGATTTGGATCAATCCCGTTAATTCCGTATCTTCTTTTAAGTTCAGTGGAGAATACATTTTTACTTTCCATACTTTTCACTTTCTTTGCTTTGGCCTCATTGGGAACGCTGCGGTGGAAACTCACCGGAGAACGGCTCATCAAGTCGATCATGGAAGTTGTCTTCATTGGCGGAGTTTCAGCGGTGGTCGCGTACCTTGTTGGTACAATATTCGCCGGTTAACGCCATTCGTTCATCAATACCACGTGTTATACTAAATACGTGAAGCGCTGTACCTGTCCCCTCAACTTGAGCAGTCAAACAGCCCGCCCTCTTTCATTCAATAAAGAGCAACTATTTTTTATGTTTTCATTTTCCACACACTTAAGGAGGTGAGATTATGCTTTCAAAAATCGTTCAAGAAACTGCAGATGCAGTAACCGCCGCTATTGAAGGAACAGATGATGTCATGACTGCGCTCCGGACTGCGGTAAAGAATCAGGTGGTAGGAGTTTTTCAGGACACGAGTGACGTCTCAACCACAGGAATGAATGCAATTGGAGATGTTGTTACTGGGGCAATCCAAAGCGCCGCAAATGTTGGCACCTCATTAACTGACGCCACACAAACTACTGTCCGAGGTGTTATCGTTGGTGTTTCAGAGGTCGGTGGTGACGTCATTACCGCCACAAGAAAAACTGTTCATACCGCTATTACTTCAACCGCTAGTGTTGGAGGAGATATCGGATCAGTTGCCGTAGCTGCTGTTGAAGAAGCTATCGACGCAGCAGGTTCAGTTGGTGTCAGTAGCACAGAGGCAGTGCAAGCTGCAGTCGTTGGAGCTATTAAAGCTGCCGACGAATCAAGTTCAGAAGCTGGCAATGCTGTGAGAGACGCCCTTCTCTCAGCCGCATCCCTACCGCACGATATGGTTGAAAAAGCCATTAGCGGTAGTTCTGAAGAATAGTCCATTGTGGATATTCTTTGTGAAAAGCACTCCTGGGTACAGGAGTGCTTTTGCGTTATAGACATCACGAAATTGCTTGCTAATTCATGAAGATGTTCCTACAATGAAATTACAGTCACTGCCGTATGTCACAGTCTAAATTAAATACAATTTACCAAAATTTCGTCACCAATGGTCTTGATCCTCAACAGACGGACCAAATCACCCAACAACGCATCAAAACCCTCAATCTCGTCGGACTGACCCTCACCTTTATCGCACTTTTTTGGACCGTGGTAGATGCAGTCCTTTTCGACCGCATGGTGTTCTCCATTATCGAAGGTGTCGCGACAATCATCGGATTTTTATTTTTGGTAGTGTACCGATTTTCCAAAAACACCCAACTCATGACAAACATCGCTTTTTTTATCGTTACGACGGTTATTGTCGTTACCTTATTACCGCTTGGCCTCGACAGTATCGAAACCCTTTGGGTCTATCTTCTTCCCCCATTCGCCTTCTTCTTATTAGGCATTCAGGGAGGCGTGATATGGACCATTACCATTTTTCTAGCTATGTTGATGCTGCTTGCCGGAGCTCGTCTCGGCTATCTCCAGCATGAAATCCGGGACACATTTATTATCAACCTCTTCAGTTCATACTTTATTGTGGCGTTATTCTCATACCAATATGAACAAGCCCGATTACAGGCACTCGATAAATTGTCACGAAAGAATTCCGAACTCCAACGACTTGTCTATACCGTTTCTCACGATCTCAAAACACCTATTGTTTCATTGCTCGGATATCTTTCATTTGTCCGAGAAGAAATAGACAGCGGGGAAGAAAAACAACGCGACGAGGACCTGGACAAGATGAATCAGATTTGTAATAACATGCGCCAGATGATCAACGATCTCTTAAATCTAAGCCGTGTAAAGCGACAAGGACAGTTCAGTAATGTTTCCACCGGTGATGTCGTCGTGAATATTCTGACCGAAAATGAATCTCAGCTAAGGTCAGCCGGAATAGAAACCGAAATGCATGGCCAATTTCCTACGGTTATCACTGAAGAACGTAAGTTTCAAGAAGTCATGCGCAATCTTATTTCCAATGCCATCAAATACATGGGCAACGCCTCCAAACCATTGATTGAGATCGGCGTAACTGACCATGAAGATAATTTCGAATTCTACGTAAAAGACAGCGGAATCGGTATTGATAAAGAAGAACTTTCGAAAGTATTTGAACCATTTTATGCAAAATCAGACATCTCCATTGGTTCTGGTATTGGACTTTCGATTGCCAAAGGATTTGTTGATGATTTAGGCGGTAAGATTTGGGCCGACTCTCAAAAAGGTTCTGGAAGCACCTTCCATTTCACCATCCCTAAGGACCCCCCAATTACAGAAGATGATGACAAGTAATCACCGTCACTAAAGCCTAAAAGACATTTGTCTATCTTTTCACGGTATCTGAAACATGCCATGATACGCACATGGATATACCGTCTGTCTCGATTTATCTACAACCCGTAGCCGCTGGGTTTCCATCACCCGCAGATGATTTTGTCGAAAACACGTTAGATTTGAACGAACACCTGATCAGGCACCCGGTAGCAACCTTCTTGGTCAGAGCCGTCGGAGATTCAATGATCGGAGCCCAAATCACATCGGACGATATCCTGATCGTTGATCGTTCCCTTACTCCCCGTCCACACGACATCGTGATTGCCGTCATCGATGGTTCTTTTACGGTTAAACGATTGCGCCAAAAAAATAACGCTTTCGTCTTAGCCGCAGAAAATCCTGACTATCCTGATATTACTATTTCAGAAGGAGACGATGCAGTGGTTTGGGGAGTCGTCACGTGGGTTCTGCACCAAGCAAAATAAAAGTTTTTATCAAATATGTCTTGCCTTTAGCGTGCTGGGGTAATGGAGTTTGAGGATCTAGGGGTGAGCATCGCAACTCTGAACCCCTGATCCTCAAGAAGAATAATTATATATTTACAATACATCATTATGGAAAGGAGGCGCTCAAAGTTGCAGAGCCCGCCCTCCTTTCCATCCCTATCCACCAGGGCATGCTTACCAATGCAGATACATGTCATGCACAAAAGATAGGATTCTATAGCTATGATTGCCGTAATTGATTGCAACAATTTTTTTGTCTCATGTGAGCGTGTCTTTCGCCCAGAACTTCAAGACAAACCTGTGGCGGTGTTATCAAACAACGATGGCTGTTTCGTCGCCCGTTCAAATGAGGTAAAACAGCTCGGTATCCCGATGGGTGCCGCCGCATTTGAATATCAAACCCAGATTAAACAACATAACATCCAACTTTTTTCAGCTAATTTCACGTTATATGGAGATATTTCCCATCGAGTTATGACGACAATACGAGAACATGCTCCTGAAACGGAAGTGTACTCCATTGATGAGGCATTTATCGAACTTTCAGACATTAATAAACAAACCCGCATCAAATTTGCGGAAAAACTACGGGCTGACATCCTGCAGTGGGTAGGCATTCCTGTCTCAATCGGCATTGCTCCAACCAAAACCTTAGCTAAAGCAGCTAATGAACGCGCCAAAAAAGATTTGACGCTTAACGGTGTACTCGACATTTCTGATGAAGAAGAAATACAGCAACTTCTGCGCGAGATTTCCATACGGGATGTTTGGGGTATTGGTCGAAATTTGAACGAATTCCTTCATCGATACGGAATTTACTCCGCCCTTGATCTAAAAAATGCTAACGATCGATTGCTCAAACAACAGCAAAGCATCGTGCTTCAACGAACAGTTTTAGAGCTCAAAGGAATCGCCTGCATCCCCATCGCCCCCCATCAACCAGAGCAAAAAACTATCATTACTTCACGAACGTTTGGTACTCCAGTCGAAAATAAACTTGTTTTACAAAAAGCGGTCGCCGCTTACTGTTCCCGGGCAGCAGAAAAACTGCGCAAACAAAGACTGCGCGCCCGTTCGTTATCCTTATTTATTAGAACGAGCCGTTTTCAAAAAGACGATACGTACTACTACAAATCACTCACTGTCGATTTTCCCGAACCCACCTCATATACTCCTGTCATTACTCACCACGCCATGAAAATGATTGACGAAGCCTACCTCCACGGCTACCGATATAAACAGGCTGGTATTACATTGCATAATCTGATGCCCAGAGACCACGTACAACAAAACCTATTTTCACATGAGGATCACGACCGCCATGATCAAGTCATGCAAGCGGTCGATAAAATCAACCATCGTTGGGGAACAGATTCGGTGCATACGGCCATCAGTGGTACCAATCAATTATGGTCTACTAAACAATCTCAACGATCACCGTCATACACGACTCGTTGGGATCAGTTACCGCAAGTAAGGCTCTAGGAAAAATTATTTTACGAGGACAATAGCATTTGGAAGCGAACGGCCGGGACCAACTTTATACACCCCACTAATATACATAGCTGACGAACCACCACCATCTAGGTTGAGCGCGGCTGTCGCGCCGAGGGCTTTCATGATGTATGCCATATCTGGAACCGTCGCGCCTGTGGCAACAACCAAATATACATTGCTATCGTCAACCCCAATAGCTCCTCGAGCTCCCTTGGAAGTTGATTGATAACTATCGAGTGAATAACTCCCCACCACCACATTTCCGCCCTTTACGAGCATCGGAAAATTAGAAACACCAGCGGTAAGACTCCCGCCTCCATATGATGTATTCGCCCCTGCATACGCCAAACTTTTTCCACTAAAGGTCATCAAACCAAGGTTATTCCAATTCAAAGCGTTTTGATTGAGCCACTTACCGGCACTTGAGTTATAAAACGGATAGTCGTATGAATACGTTTTACCGTTACATTGACTATAATCGGGAGGACAGAAATAGGTCCCGTGAATACCCGCGAACCCACCAACCTGTGACACATACTGAGCCAGTGATTTGTTCGGACAATTATTGTCGCAGTCGTTCGTGTTGGCGGAGATGGTTTTGATCGTCACGTCACTTAATTTTTGTTTGATCATATGCACATAAAAGGTGCCGCGGCTTGTTGAGACCGCTTGATAGGAATAACCGGCAATATTTTGGGCTGGCGCTTGAGTAGGCTGTGGTGGTGAGGTCGGGGTGGGAGTTGGCAAACTGGCCAGATATTCTTCATATTGCGTATCCAAAGTATCTTGCGCACTGGTTAACTCGCCAGATAAATTATCAAATTCTTGATTCAAAAATAACTGTCCCCAGCTATCGAATTTCCCACTAACTGAAGTGGTATCTTCCCCTACGTTGGCGTTACGTTCAACTTTATCGACAGTTTCTTGATAGGTGGCAAAGACCGCTTCGATTTTTGCGAGACGTTCTCCTTCTGCTTCTGATTTGAATTTTTCATATTCGGCTTCGATCGTTTGCTTAGATTGATCAATGGCAAGTGTTTCTAAATAAAGCAAATGATCCTCAAACAAAACCGAATCGTATGCCTCAGCTAGCTTATCTTTATCTGTGGTAATCGATTGATAGGAGGAGTCTAGATGCTGAACCTGACGCTCCAAAAAATACACTTTGTAGACCACGAACCCCGAAATTCCGACCACAAAAACGGCGGCAACTAATGTGAAGAAGTATCGTAAGATCGGTCTCTTTGGCGGTATAGGCAGTTTATTCATCATAACTAGTAGTAGTGTAACGGTTTTAGCGTGTATGGTGAATAGGAACTTATATTTTTTTTACAGCATTGATGTCCCCGACACACATCCAAGCAGCACCTGTTCCATACCCTAATTTATCAATGTGAAAAGGATCAATTTCGGAAACATTTTTGATAAAGATCAAAATACAATACCGTTTTGGCAAAAACCAATCTAGATTATCTGGATTATTCAAAAAAATCTTCCCTTCACCACCATACAGACTGATTATTTCTTTGATTTTTTCAGAGGTAAGGCTTTCATATTGTTCGACACCTGAAACTTCGGCACGTAGCGTGACCGGCTCACCCGCTTCTTTAAAATACACAACATCACCAGCACGAACTCTATCCCACGGAGCAGAACGGTTTTTAAGCCAGCGTGATTCGATCGTCTTTTGTCTATTGAGCAGTTTGGGAATAATCTTCCATTGTTTGTTCAAAATAGCCACATGATCCATAGTTGTATTCTAAAGCATGGCGTAATATTTGTTCACCTTCCATCTCCACAATTGATATTTCAGTTAAATTTTTAAGTGGGAAGGAGGAGCTCAGATTCGACACCATCCAAATAAATTTGGACATTTTCACCTATCGACAGATGTATACGTTGAATACGTTAGGGTATCCAACGCTAGGCATGCTTACCAATGCAAACATATCTTTAACCCCACGCTTTTAATATTTTAATTAATCGACATGTATAATACCCATATGATTCAGTGGGCAGGTTTATTTGAAATTAAAGATGGAAAAATTCTCATGGTTCGTGAGCCACATAAAGATTTCTTTGTGCTTCCTGGAGGCAAGCAAGATCCTGGAGAAACATCTATTCAAACCCTTCAACGCGAACTACAAGAAGAATTAGGGGTGACCGTTAATGATCCACAGTTGTACGGTGAATATGAATTAGAAGGTAAATCATACGATTCGATTATGCATTTTGCGGTATTTACGGGTGAAATTGTCGGTGATATCGTCGCCAACCCAGAATATATCGCCGAAATTGCCTGGCTGGATGAAACAGCTCAAGACCAAGGTATCAAAGTCGGAAACGTGGTGAAAAATATAATCTTCCCTTCACTTCAAAACAACAACCTATAGCGTCGACAAATTCATACTTTTTGGGTATAATCCCCCACACACTATGAAGGATCACTTCGGTGATCTCAATACTGCACCTTACTATTATTCGTTGGCACCATGCTGGTTTTAACCAGTAATGGAATATATTAAGGTTATATTTTACTGTTCTTGTGCCATATTTAATTGTTCGAGTCGAAACTCCTCCTTCTCGAATAATGCACACAATCGGAGGTGCACCAATGGCTCTTAACAAAAGCCAAATTCTTTTTGGTCCAGACCTTACGTTGACTGAGGCCGAGGATCTCATGAGCGGATCGAAACCCATTCGACTGCTTATCGCTGCTGACAAGCAGCACGGTTTTGCCATTGCGTGGAACGCAGGTTCAACTACCGTCAATATCGGTTGGGGTCAACATCTGACCGGACCGTTTTTAATGGCTAAGGTTAAACCACTTAAACGCAAAGAGCGGAGAGGCCGTGGATCTCAAAATCGCATCGAAAAACTCTTCCGTTTTCTCAATAAATTTGAGGACACATCGTTCATCCATGCCATGCATGGAATTCTGGAAGGGTTACCGCCGCGTGTTGGAACCATTCCTAATGTTACGATGCGACTCGATTTGGTAGAGATGGCAAAATTTTTAGGGCTTTCACCGTATAAAACGGTGGAGCAATTGATTGAGGCAGGCCTCCAAGGCGGTTTTTCTTTGGAAGAATTATCGGTTCAGCTTGAACTCGGACCCGACGTGGTTATCGATTTCGAAATGGATCCACATGAGCTCGCCGAGCTCTGGAAACTCATGATTCTTGCCCAAGAGGATGCTGCACGCGGAGCAGCTAAAATCACCCCATACCACGCGGCAATTTCGCTTGGTTTTGGCGATTTGGTTCGCCCTGATGTAACTGCGGAGGAGGTTGTGGCGCTTATTCGCCAAAACAAATAGCAGTCACACAACGAAGTATCGAGAATCTTCTTGAGCTTCTGGGGTCGTCCGTCTCTACGGACGGCCCTTTTTTTATTTATACCAACCCCAAGAACACCCCATAGTATTGACTAATTGCGCATTTTCCTGTATAATTAGCCAAATTTTCTATCGCTGGCTTCGGCTGGCTAGGATAGCTCCTTAACAAGATCCGTTGACACCAACCTATTTTAGATTGGGACTTGTTGTGGATATCTTCTTTTTTTAGAAAGTGTCAATTAATGCCCATCGAGAGAGTCTCCTCCTCTATCGAAGGCATGCGCTGGAGGTGCGCAGTGAAGAAACACAAGTTCTATATAGAACGCCCAATAACGGTTGGGAGATTAGGAAAAATCATCCAACTAGTGGGTAATAAAAAACGGAAACGAGCAATATTCTTTGCCGCTCGTGATTCGCTTTATGAGCGGGCAATCATCATTATCGATACCCGCTACCGGCATTTGGGTTGCCGAATAATCGTTTTTTCTTGGGACAAAGGCGTTCGGATCGCCTACATCCCAATAGGAAGAACAAACGTCGAATTTGCGGCAGCTTGGAAAGAATATCTCTCAAAGCTACCGCAGACCGATGACGCGTACGTTTACCTTAACCGGTACGTAAAACTATCGGAATCGGAAGAAATATCTATCGAGGAGTTCCAGAAAAACTCAGGATACACTTCGATAGAGTTATGGGCCACCCTGATAAAGACAGCCCATAGGGCTAAATGGAGTACTCACAAAATATTAGGTGCCGTCATGGGCCTGAGAACAAGAGATGTGCTTCATGTCAGCGTGAACCACCATCAAGAAATCTTTGAACTTTGGTTAGAAACTCAAATCCAAAAAATCAAAGATTCTGATGACCCAGTAGAGATGACCCGCCAGTTGGGCCTGCTACAAATAGGCCTGACAGAGGAACCAAATCTAGAGGAGATTATAGATACGGTTCGTAGAGTGGGAAAAAACATCTACGATAAACCTCATAAGTAAAAAAATTTTTATTAGTATTTTTTACTGGTAAATTAGCCCGCGCATCCGACGCGGGCTTTTTTTTATTGGATACAACCAGCGACAAACCCCATAGTATTGACTTTTCGTGACACTATCTGTATAATACCCGCATCATTTTTTGATAGTCGCTTCGGCGATTGACCGCTACGGCGGTCTGCTCTTTCAAACGGCAAATCGAGACGCACACGAATTTTTCGTGCGATTTGCCATATGAGCTTAACTTTTTTCTGCGTCATTCTGGGAATTTGATCACCCCAGACGTTTTGACCTATCCCCCTTTTGGGTGGAAATCAATCCGGATTGATCGTTTTGCACATTTTATCGGTGTTATAGAGATGTAGATTTTTTCTCATCTCGCCATTAGCCAAGGAGGTAGTATCATGGCTAACGTAGTACCTGCGCTGAAAAACGCGCACAATTATATTTTTGGATGGGGTTGGTACTTGGTAGGTTTGCTGTCTTATCGAATAATAGAAGACCGAACCGAGATCTATTTTTTCGCTATCACTGTAACCCTCATCATGTTTCTGGCCCAAAAATATGCACGATCAAAGTATTCCTATAAGCTGGATTTTTCTGGCTGGATTATTGCAATCGTTCTCATCCCGATTGCGATTGACCCCTTTGATTTTGTGCGAGTTGTCGATTATATCGCGCTCACAATCTTGCTAGATGCTTTCATGGACCTTTTTGGTAAGAAAAAACCGC
>JAGQKX010000019.1 GCA_020429905.1 candidate division WWE3 bacterium | reverse complement strand
CACATGAGATCAACCCACAACGACACGTTGAGATGCAGGCGGCGTTTCAAAAACATGTTGATAATTCAATTTCGAAAACAATTAATCTCCCTCATTCTGCTACCGTTCAGGACGTAAAAGATGTCTATTGGCAGGCATGGAAACAAAAATGCAAAGGAATCACCATTTATAGAGATGGGAGTCGTGACATGCAAGTACTCAGTAGCGGAGATAGAAAAGTCGATAAAGACACCCAAGTAATTCAGACAAAAGTGCGGATTACCCCACTACAACAGCGTACGTATACTATTCCAGAATAGGCTTGGTTTAATCATCAGGTATACGGTACACTAAAAAAATGGCGTCAAAAGATTGGACAAAAATTATTGTTGAAAAATTAAACGGTACTAAAGAGTCATTAGATATCAAAAAAATCGTTACGGGTATCTGGCGATCGGCTCAAGAAGTCGGTGGTACTGATGAATCGCTGGCGACGAAACTTGCTGACGATGTGCTGGAGTATCTTAATGAAAACCATCCTCGAAAAAAATCATTTAAATCATCAGAAATCGGTGATGCCATCGAAAAGGTATTGATTGAAAAGGGCCATGCGAAAACCGCTAAGGCATTTATTTTGTATCGAGAAAATAAAAAGCACAAGACCATGGATAAAGCCTCATTGGGGGTAACAGACGACATTGGACTTTCCTACAACACGCTCTATATCCTCAAACGAAGATATCTTAAGCGTAACGAAAAAGGTGAAATCATTGAAACCCCGCGTCAGATGATTGAACGAATCGCCAAGGCATTGTCAAAAGTTGAATCAACGGAAAAGAAACAAAAAGAGTGGTACGAGAAATTTCTTGAAATCATGATTAATTTTGAGTTCTTGCCGGGGACAAGGACGATCACTAATGCTGGTAAAGGCCGGCAACAAATGGCAAATTGCTTCGTTTGGCCGATGGAAGATGATATTAATTATATTTTCGAAATATTACACAAATCGACATTAATAAAGCGAAACGGTGGAGGATGTGGATATAATTTTTCGAAAATCCGACCTAAAGAAGATGCTGTAAACGGCATTCCAGAACTTGCCGCGGGTCCAGTTAAGATGATTGAAATGTTTGATTTGATGACAAGTATTTTTAGACAGGAAGGTAGATACGAGAGCGGGAATATGGCTATTCTTAACGTGAATCATGCAGATATTTTTAACTTCATAAACGCCAAACAGAATGATGGCTATCTTTCCAAAACAAACATTTCGATTGGAATTACGGATGATTTTATGGAAGCGGCGACGAAGGGAAAAAAATGGGATCTAATCAATCCGCGAACGGGAGAAGTAGTGAATACCGTTAATGCCCGGTCAATTCTTGAACTCGCGGCTCAATTAGCGTGGGCTACTGGTGATCCGGGAATTATTAACCTTTCAGCTATTAATAAGGGAACGGCGTTGGCGAACCCGTTGTTAAAAGAACGGGGCCCAATTGAGGCGACAAACCCATGTGGTGAAGTTCCGCTCTTTCCGTACGAGTCTTGTAATTTGGGGTATGTGAATTTCACTAAATTTGTGAAAGATGATGGAACGTTTGATTATAAACACCTGGAACACGTCATGAACGTCGCTACGCGACTTATGGATAATGTGATTGAAGCGTCATGGTTTCCGGTAAAAGAAGTGACTGACTCCGTCAGAAATCATCGGCGTATCGGTATTGGGTGTGTCGGCTGGGCAGAAACGTTAGTCAAAATGAATGTTCCCTATGACAGTGATGAGGCATTTGCCTTAGCTGAGAAGGTTACTAAAACAATGTATGAAGCGGCCTTTGAAACATCAGTTGGGCTGGCAGACGAAAAGGGATCATTCCCGTATGTTGATCAATCAATTTGGGCGGGCAAGAAAAAACAGCCCCGTAATGTCGCATTGTTAACGTTTCCTCCCAGTAGCGGAAATGCCGTTATTTGTGAAACCTCATTTGGTATTGAACCATTATTTGCCTTAGCGTATGAACAGAATGTTCTGGGTGGTATGCGCCTGAAATCTATGAACCAGATGCTTATGGACCGGCTCAAAGAGCGGGGTATTTATAGCGATTCCCTCTCACAAAAAATAATTGAAAATCATGGAAGCATACAAGGGATTCAAGAGATTCCCAAAGATATCCGTGATGTTTTTAAAGTAGCCCATGACATCCATTGGCGTGACCATATCAGAATGCAGGCGGCATTCCAAAAATGGACGGACAACGCCATTACTAAAACTATTAATATGCCTTCAACCACAACTCCTGAAGATATTCGAGAGGCATATGCACTTGCTTGGGAACTCGGTTGTAAAGGTTTAACCGTATATCGGGATCAAACGAAACAAGAACAAGTATTTGAATTTGGCTCAAAAGATAAAGAAAACAATTCTTAATCATTTGCCTAAAACAGTATGTCTGTTGCATCACCAGGTAAATTAATTGTCATCGAAGGAACTGATGGTTCAGGTAAAAAAACTCAAGCTGATTTGTTAGTTGCTACACTGAAAGAAACTAAAATTTTTTCTCAATACATCGATTTTCCAAGGTATTATCATTCATTTTACGGTAGTTTATTTGCCAGATATTTAAAAGGTGAATTTGGCGGTCTGGAAGAAGTAGACCCGCACTTAGTGGCCCTGATGCCTGCGCTTGATCGAATGACGGCCCGTGACGAAATGAATGGCTGGTTAAGTGATGGGGCAATCGTTGTGGCTAATCGGTATGCTCCGTCGAATATGGCACACCAGACAGCTAAAGTGTCGCCAGAAGAACGAGAAGGATTTTTGGCCTGGTTAGAAGAAATGGAATATGCTATTAACGCAATTCCTCGGGAAGATTTGGTGATATTTCTCTATGTTCCGGCAGAATATTCGTTTGAGCTTACCAAAAATAAAGAACAGCGTGAATATCTGTCTGGGAAAAAAATCGATATTCAAGAAGAAAATTTCGAATATCAAAAAGCCTCAGAATCTGTCTATTTGTCCCTTGCCGAAAAAAATGACCACTGGGTAACCATCCGATGCATTGATGCTGCTGGCGAAATGCGCAGCAGAGAAGATATCCATCAAGAAATTCGTACACTTGTCGCTCAACATCTGGAAATAGACTTAGTCTAATCTATTTGTTTCTTCAAACGTCTGTTTGCTCCCACACCAGGGACAAAACAATTCAATTGGAAGAGTGTCCGGGTCTCCGATTGACCACCATTTTTCACAATCTACACATGTAAAATGAAGAAGTAACTCTTGGCTATAGATTCCTGATGACTGTGTTGCAAAATTTTTCGATTCGGATTCCATTATGGTGTATCTACCCGATATTTGAGCAAGACGGTATTTTTATTAAGCGTGGTGACATGCATTAGTTCCATCGGTACAGATAGTGGTTTTTTCAGATCAAATGGTGAAATTCCTGCACCAAAAAATATCGGTTCAACCGAAATCCACACTTCATCAATCAACCTTTTTTGCATAAATTGTGAATAGATACTGCTGCCGCCGATGACAAAAACCGATTCGTGTTTGTCTTCTTTTTTGAGTCGGCTAATTATTTTTTGGGGACTTTCATCAGTAAATTCCAAAAGTCCTTCGATGGCTTCTTTTGAATATTTAGCGGGCGATTTGGTCATGACGATATTTAATCGATGTTTGAGGGGTTTACCAATTGAAAGGTGGGTTTTTCTCCCCATGATCATGACCCCCGAACGAGTTGTTTCGGCTCTAAAAAATTTCCGATCATCAGACGACACCCAATCAAGTGGATCGCGAAGATTACGGGCGATTTTACCGTCTATTGAAGCAACGTAAATGGCAATGACTTTCATAATGGTTATTACTATTATACAGGTAGATGTTAAAAACGGTGTCTTCGTCCTATCCTCATAGAATAATCGATATGGTACCAAGAGCTATTTAACAGATTGTTCCGGGCAAAGCTGCTTCTTTTGAGGGAGGTAGATCGCCACTATAATACAACGTGAACTATGAGGAACTACCTCAACCTCCTTCAAGAAGTGATCAATGACGGTCATGACCGGATGTCACGTAACGGCATGATCAGATCTTTATTCACCCGGACCCTTACTTTTGATTTCGCGGATGGTTTTCCTGCAGTGACGACAAAAAAACTATTTTTTTCTGGAGTACGTGCTGAGCTTTTGTGGTTTTTGGCCATGAGAGATAGGGCGGATGTTAAGGAACTTCAAGAAATGGGCTGCCATATTTGGGATGCCAACGCGGATGCCGCATACTGGATCGATCGAGGAAAAACTCAATTCGATGGAGACCTTGGTCGAGTATATGGAGTGCAGTGGCGTTCTTGGAAATCATCGAACGGTACTAAAATTGATCAGTTAGGTGAGATTATCCAGCGTATCAAGAAAGAACCTTATGATCGGCGACTAATCGTTTCTGCGTGGAATCCTGGAGATTTGGACGATATGGCATTACCTCCGTGTCACATTTTTTTTCAGTTCTTTGTTCAAGACGATAAACTTTCATTAACTATGTATCAACGAAGCTGCGATTTGTTTTTAGGAGTGCCATTTAATATTGCTTCGTATGCATTGTTGTTGGCCATGGTTGCTCAGGTTACTGACTTACGGCCATCACTCTTAACGCTAGTCCTTGGAGACACTCACATTTATCATGATCATTTCGAAGCTGTGAATGAACAATTATCTCGAGAGCCCAAAGCATTACCTTCACTTTGGCTTAATCCAGCCATAAAAACAATTGATGGTTTCTCCATTTCTGATATTGAATTGCGCAATTATGAATATCATCCGACAATTAAGGCAAAAATGAGTGTTTAGTCAAAGAGGCCTCTGTCATTGATTGAATTACGCGTTTTATCTGGAAGGTGATTTCTGTACACTATGACTATGTTGCACGAGCACGATAATGAATTAGCCACACTTATTTCACAAGAGCAGGAGAGGCAGAAGCTCCAGTTACAACTTATTCCATCAGAAAACTATGTCAGTAAAAATGTTCTTGAAGCGGTAGGATCAGTGGTGATGAATAAATATTCTGAAGGCCAGCCTAGGAAACGGTATTACCAGGGGAATGACAATATTGACGGCATAGAACTGTTAGCCAAGAAAAGAGCATTAGAATTGTATGGTTTGGATCCAGAAGAATGGGATGTGAATGTTCAGGCGGTGACGGGAAGTGTCGCTAACCTAGCTGTGTTGAGTGCGTTACTCGAACCGGGTGATCGGATTCTCAGCATGTACCTCTATGATGGTGGGCATTTGTCGCACGGTTGGCAACTGCCAGATGGAAAGAAAGTTTCTTTTTCTTCGAGAATATTTGATGTTTCATATTACCAGGTTGATAAACAATCAGAACGATTTGATTACAACGAAATCGAACGTATCGCCCAAGAAGTTAAACCTAAGTTAATTATTTCAGGGGGTACGGCCTATCCACCCGAAATCGATTATGAAAGAATGGCTCATATTGCTCACGAAGTTGGTGCGTACTATTTATCAGATATTGCCCACGAAGCTGGTTTAGTTGCCGCTGGGGTTAATGCGGCACCATTTCCGTATGCTGATGTAGTCACCATGACAACTAGGAAAACACTTCGAGGACCTGTCGGGGCCATGATTTTTTCACGTAGGGAAGATAATCAATCTTATCACTCAAGAGAAGGATTCAATGACCGCATCAATCGGGCTGTATTTCCGGGACTTCAAGGAGGTCCGATGAACCATTCCATAGCAGGTATTGCTGCCTGTCTTAAAGAGGCCAGTACTAATGAGTTCAGATCTTATGCCAAGCAGGTTGTTTCGAACGCCATATTTTTGGCGAGTGAATTAGATGGGTATGGATTCCATATCGTTTCTGGAGGTACAGAGAAGCATCTTATCTTAATTGATCTACAGAATAAAAACACGAGAGGTAGAAATTTTGCTATTGCTTTGGAGGAGGCGAACATCATTACGAATGCTAACACTCATCCTAACGAACAAGGATCACCGTTTTATCCATCTGGTTTACGACTAGGTACCCCGGCGGTCACGTCACGGGGAATGAAAGAACCAGAAATGGAAAAAATCGCAAGTTGGATTAACACTATTGGGGGCATTGTTAATGGAATGCCACTGAAGTTAGGAGAATTTTCAAAAGAACTCGAAAAAGAAAAAACAACACTTCATCAAATTGCTCATGAGGTAGCACAAATGACTGCAAATTTTCCCGTTCCTGGAATAGATTAATATGAATACAACGACAACTTTTTCGACCATAGAACAATTAAAGCTGCAACTACACATCTCTGAAAGCGAATTAGAAACGCTTCTTCGCAAAGGTGTTTCCATTGATCATCTAGCTCTGATTAAGAAACATTTTGAAAATAAACTGGGAGAGGTGGCTGAGGTGATTTATGCGGATCATGAACATGTGACCCCAACAGAAAGCATCATTCTCTTAGGATCTCTCATCGATCTTTTTGTTGCTGTGAAAGGTGATGTAGAAGAGTTCAACGTGGTATTAGATGTCATTCAAACACAATTACAAAAAAAACATCTGATGCCTGGGACTGAGGAATTTGATGAAGATTTAGGTGGAGTTCAAATGATTGGGGAAATTTCCGCCTTATCAGGGGAATTAACGGCCTCTTATGAAGATGGCAAAAGTATCCATACTGCATTTGCCTAAGGGAAAAAAATATTGACTTGCTCTAATGAACTGATACAATACAAGTCGTATTAATCAACAAAAACGCCCGTATTATTACGGAGAAGGACAATCAATCCTGAAACTCTTTGAGTGCGTTGAAGAAAGAAAATCACGTGATTAGTAGACTCTTCCGGGTAAGCCCGTTACAGCAGGTTAAGAGAAATAATAGGTGGTACCGTCCACCATGAGCTATTCATGGGACCCTTGCAAAGATGCAAGGGTTTTTTGTTTATATGACCTTTAAAGAAGTAGAAGCACAACCTAACTTTATTGATAATGAAGCGACGCGGCTGGCGTGGTGGTATGACAACGGTATTGTCGACAAATATCTCCATCGCAATGATCAGTCCGAAAAACGATTCCGATTTTTAGATGGTCCAATTACGGCCAATAATCCTATGGGCGTGCATCATGCTCATGGAAGAACCATTAAGGATTTTTATCAGCGGTATAAAAATATGCGTGGATTCAAACAACGCTTTCAGAATGGATTCGATTGTCAGGGGCTTTGGGTTGAAGTAGAAGAAGAAAAGGATCTGGGTTTCGATTCTAAAAGAGATATTGAAGCGTTTGGTTTGGATAAATTTTCTAATTCATGCCGGGCCCGGGTAGAAAAGTTTAGTGAGGTACAAGCGGATCAATCAAAACGATTGGGAATGTTTATGGATTGGGATCACTCCTACTATACCATGAGCGAAAGAAATAACCTTCATATCTGGTATTTTTTAAAAAGAGTGCACGAAAAGGGTTGGCTCTATAAGGGTTTTGATGCAATGCCATGGTGTACTCGCTGTGGTACAGCCATATCTCAACACGAACTTTCAGATGGTGGATATAAAGATGTGACTCATGAGTCAATATATGTTCGATTCACCCTTACTGATGAGTCTGCGCAAAAAATTCGTTCACGCTATTCAATTAACGATAACCATACAATTGCCTTCCTTATTTGGACAACCACTCCTTGGACACTACTTTCCAATGTGGCAGTAGCCATTAACAAAAAATTAGACTACGCACTCGTAAAGGAAGCGGACCAATATATTATTGTTGGTGTCGAACGAAAAAAAGTTCTGGCACAGATTGAACAAGAGATCGCCGTGATGAAGGGGCAGGATCTTCTCGAGTTATTAGCAGATCAAAATGGAAATATATACACAGGTCCGTTTGACGAATTAGATGCACCGAGTAAAGTTACACACAGGCTTATTTCTTGGGATGACGTATCTGATTCTGATGGAACGGGGTTGGTACATATTGCACCAGGAGCCGGAAAAGAAGACTTTGATTTAAGAATCGAAAATGATTTGGATTTACTAAATTCAATTGATGATTTTGGGGATTATGTTGATGGGTATGGTCCTTTTGTTAGCAAAAATGTTTCTGCCGTCAGAGGTGAGATCTATCAATCACTTAAAGAAAAAAATATTTTTTATAAAACCGAGTCAATTCATCACTCGTATCCTCACTGTTGGAGATGCAAGCATGAATTAGTCTTTAAAACAGTATCTGAGTGGTTTATCAAGGCAGATGAAATTCGTCCTGCGATGAAAAAAGCTGCAGACGAGGCGCATTGGATGCCTGATCATGCCAGAAAAAGAATGCAAGACTGGTTGGACAATATGGGGGATTGGCCGATTTCACGGCAGCGTTATTGGGGATTAGCGCTTCCTTTCTACGAAAACGAAGACAAGTCAAAATTCATCGTAGTGGAATCGAAGGAAGAACTCAAGAAGCTTGCTACAAACCCAGAAAAAGTGGATGCGCTACCTGAGCTTCATCGTCCTTGGATTGACGATATCGTCTTAGACGGGACCAAAATAACATTAGATGGCGAAAAACAGTCAGGCGTCTGGAAGCGAGTAGTTGATGTAGGTGATTGCTGGCTCGATGCCGGGATCGTTCCATTTTCAACCATAGATTATCTCACCGATAAAGACCATTGGAATCAGTGGTATCCTTTTGAATTTATTACTGAGTATGTCGCGCAAGTAAAACTTTGGTTTTATGCGACCCTATTTATGTCGGTAACGTTAGAAGGAAAAGCGCCTTGGCAAAATGTTCTTGCGACGGGCTTTTTGGTTGATGAAAAAGGTAAGGCGATGCATAAGAGTGCGGGAAATTCTATTGCCTTTGATGATGCGGCTCGTGAAGCTGGGGCTGATCCTATTCGGTGGCTGTATTTACGAGAACGTTCTGCTAATCATCATGGGACTGGAAATCTACGGTTTGGGTACAATATTTTGGACGAAGTACGCAGACGATTTTTAGCGATTCTCTGGAATACCTACCGCTATTTTGTTACACATGCGAACCTGAGTGACTGGGAGTACAAAGAAGGTCATACTTCAGACAATGTGTTAGATCAGTGGATTTTGGCTAAACTTGGGGCCGTACAGACTGATGTAGAGACATATCTTAATGAGTTTAATTCACCTGATGCTGCATCTTTGCTTGAAACATTTATCGTGCAAGAATTTTCTCAGTGGTATATTCGACGGTCGCGTGACCGACTAAGCCCAACCAATACAGATATCAAAGATAAAAATGCATTTTTTAATACCACATATTTTGTCTTAATGACCCTAAGCAAAATACTTGCCCCTTTTGTCCCGTTCATTTCTGAAGAAATATATCTAAATCTGCGCAATGAAAAAGATCCGGAGTCAGTTCATTTGGCGGATTGGCCCGAAATTGAAGAAAAATATGAAAACAATGACATACTTGAGCAAATGGATTTTGTGAGAAAGGTTGTCGAAAAAGGTCACTCCTTGAGAAAAGAGTCAGGGATCCGACTCCGTCAACCACTCAGAAATGTAACGATTGTAAATTGTAAGCAAGAACTTTCTGACCAATTAACGCAGGTGATTACAGACGAATTGAATGTCAAGACTGTCGAATACGAAACTAACCAAGGCGCTGATGTGTTTGAAGTATCTATCAATCTAGAAATTGACGATGAACTGTTATCAGAAGGCACCATGCGCGAAATCATCCGTGAAATTCAAAGTCTTCGTAGAAATGCGGGGTACGCCTTTGATGATGAAGTGACCGTATTTTGGAAAACGGAAACTTCTGCGCTTGAATC
>JAGQKX010000018.1 GCA_020429905.1 candidate division WWE3 bacterium | reverse complement strand
GTCCGCCGGTCTCTTCGTCTCCTTCGATGACAAATTTAATGTTGTATTTCAGATTTTTTGCGGCGATGAGCTCTTTGATCACTGCGACATAGATCATAAATTGGCCTTTATTATCAACCACTCCCCGACCAAAGAGTCTTCCGTCACGTTCAGACAAAACAAACGGATCACTCTTCCAACCATCATTGATTGATGCTGGCTGTACATCGTAGTGCCCATAGATGAGTACTGTTTCCGCCTCAGGGTCGACTTCGTAGTGGGCATAAACAATTGGATTTCCATATCCAGAAATAATTTCGGTAGTGAAGCCGGAAGATTCTAGGGTTTTTGCAAGCCATTCAGCTGTTTTGACGATTTCTCCATCAAATGCAGGATCTGTAGAAATACTCTTGATCTGCAATAGCTCAGTGAGTAGTGAAAGATAGTGGGTATAGGTATCTTCGTTCATTTCGGGATGGTAATCCAGTTTTGGCATTAAGTCAATCTAGATACGGTTTCACTAGTGGAAAAGGAGAGTAGATGAGACGTGTAAACTCACCACTCCCCTTTCCATCCAGTGTATTTTATCCACCAATGTGGACACCTCCTTACGTGTGCGATTATTCCAGGTAATCGCCATCTTTGTAGTCAGCATGTGTTTCCTCGCTACCTTTTGGGCATTCTTATAAATTGTTCACATGCAAAAGTTACTCACACTGAGTCCTCGCATTCATATGAGTAACCCGCTTATACACGTATTGCTATGTGCACGAGTGAATAACCCATGTGTCTGAGTTATTTTTTTATCAAGGTCCCTAAAAAAATTAACCTCCCTTTTTGGGGGAGGTCTTTATTCTTCTAAGTTACGTTTATCTTCAGACCTCCCGTCAGTTAGTATCCACAATAATGACAAACATAATTGATTGCCACTGATGTGTGGATCCGTATCGGAGGGTCTTGAGTTCGTTTCGTGTTGGTTGGTTATTCATAAACTACCCTGTTTATACCTTCAATGTTTTGATCTGTCAACGCAATATATCAACCGATATGAAAGGAATAGATTAGTTTTTATTGTTGAGATGATGTATGGATGTGTAAAAAGAACAAAAAAAAGCGCTTACCGATTGGTTCGGTAAGCGCTAGGTTTAAATGTTAGCGTCTATGGAAACGAGACGCTGCTGTAAGGCGGATAAATCAGGATGGTTTCCCTTGGGATTACGTCCCAATATTCGAGCAAATGCGAGATTGCCTGAAAGGCCTCGCGATAATCGAATTTCCACCATAAAAACATTCTCAAAAATTGGCTCATCCAGCCTGCTGTTCGACTGGCAGCCAATTCAATTGCCGTATCCTCATCTAAGTCATCAAGCAGCACTTGAAAATGTGCCACAGCAATGACCATGGGGATGAAGAGTTTTTCAGGGATGTATTTCCCCTTTTCGGCTACTAATGTCAACGCACCGTAGAGGGCTTGTTCGTGATCTGAATCCGCAAACGGCAAGCCGCTAACTTGTGTCAGATACTGGTCAAGCCGGTCTTGGTACTGAGCGACCAGCTTGGCGCGTTTGACTAACAAAGCGTGAGCTTCTTTTGGTGAGAGAATGCCAATCTTTGACCAGGCTTTATTCCAGCTAAGATTGGTTTTTTCGAGAAGGTACGTCATCGTGCTTGGTCGGCACTGTCGGTGCTTAATTGCCCAGGCAAGCCGGGTAATAATCGCACTCGGAGGTGCCGCTGAACGGAGCCGAAGGATTTCTTCCGCACCGATCAATTGGACAAACCATTCCGGAATCTCATCAATCGAGAACTCGTAATGCATGGCCATGTTAGCCACTTCAAGAAACTGCTCGTCGAGTTGTTTTACCCGACAAACGGCCATCATAATTCGGTAGAGGTGACTGGGATCCCAGCAGTGGTGCGGAACCT
The DNA here is from genome assembly GCA_020429905.1 of candidate division WWE3 bacterium. GTDB lineage: Bacteria > Patescibacteriota > 4484-211 > 4484-211 > JAGQKX01 > JAGQKX01. Next base: position 7,925 of record JAGQKX010000018.1, on the reverse strand, counting down.
GGAAGTCCCATTGCAGCACTGTTTTGGTTTCCTTTTCAACCAATAGTTCGAAATTGATGGAAAACTGGTCCACTCCGTCATGGATAAGTTCCATGCTCAGTGGGAATTTACCGCTGTGGGTATCCGTTTGGGCCATAACAACGACCCGTGGAATACGCCACCAAACGGTTGGTACGCGCTTAGTCATCATTTCCTCCTGGAAGATAATAATGCCTGTGGATTTATTCAATCCACAGGCAGGTATCTAGTTAGCGTTCATCGTTATCTCTGACACTGGTTTGAACTACCAGTTGCCGTACTGTAACTGACGAACCTTTTCCAGAGAGGTGATGTTGACGGTGCCATTTGCCATCAGGAAGTTACGCAGGCCGCGCTCGTCATCACCCCAACCTTGATAATGTTCGTCGAAGTGGGCTGAGGTCCAACTCGCGCTGGCGATGGCGGCCGTGTCGAGCGCCCAGGCGCCAGGTAGTTTTGAGTTGTGATACAACATCAATTTACCAAAACTAACGGCCAAGGCCATAGTTTGGGCGGTGGTCAGCTCTGGCATCCGTTCGGCGATGGTGACGATGTAGTGTTCCAGACTGTGGCCGGCGACATCCCGAACCATTTGCCCTCCAGCCTCGCCCATCGTTTTTTCGATGGAAGGTTGATGGCCAAACATGGTCACATATGACTGAATCATCGGCCGGAATGTGTCCAGTAGGGCTTCTCGCGCAGCCGCGATTTCTGCTGCTTCATCTGGGGTCAGAATGCCATAAAAGACAAAATCATCATCCCAGAGAATCGTTCCGGCTGCGATTTCGGCGGTGACGACGGAAGGATGAATTCCTTCACCTTCGTCATCAATTAAAAGCAATACTTCCGTCAGCAAGGCTTCAGGAACCGTTGCCGTCATGACCGCGTCAATGTTGGCCTGTCCGCCGAACTCAATGATCGCCTGAGAATGGGTGTCCCACTCATCAAGTTGGGCAACCATTTCCCGGTCGGCCAGGATGTGAGCATGGGTGACGGTATTGGTACTGATTTCATCAGCGTGTAAGAGCAGCTGAATCAACCGCCAGGCCAGGAAGACATTCTGGTGCGTCAAATTCATGAGCGCCCCGGCGTCTTTTGTCTCACCGTCTGAGTCGCCATCGGTAGCGGGTACCGCGACTTTGAATTGGATAGAAAGCTCTGGTTTTGAACCCATAGCTTGCAGACCCAGAATGATCGTGATCATGAACGGGCCGTTAAGACGGCCGCCCAAAGCCAGGTTTAACTCGCGTGGTTCCAGCTCGTAGATTGGCATGGGTGGCTCCATCAGTTGGTCCCGGAATGAGCCGCGTTGGCCCATCATCGCCCGGAGACGATTAAGATCAAAGCCGTCTTCGCCGCCCAATAAAGCTTCTAAATCATCAAAGTCGATTTTAAATGCATGTGCTTGAGACATGATTTACTCCTTATCAAACTACAAACGTTTACTAAGTCAACAACACACCAAAATTCAGACGAATTAGGGTGGCTATCCAGAAGACTTCCTGAATAGACTTTTCATCCTCAGATACACTTAGGATGCTACACGACCAGAAGTCGGTAGGGCTCTCTGTGATCACACCTCACAAAGTTCACCAGTCTTGGGTTTCCGACAGCCTGACGGCTGTACTTCGAGACGGTACGCGCAATCGAAATTGCTCGCCGTCAAACTCGATAACCCAGTGATGTCCTCTACATCACCTCACACCCTTATGCTTGTCGCCAAACACAGGGATAGCTACCATGTCAAATGTGCGAACATGGTGGGATATCTGAAGATATCAAAAGATCAGGATCAGTAAAACACTGATTCTGAAAAAAGGGATACATCATCTCACAGTGCCCAGAGATACAGGGCGATGTATATAGGGCTAGTTTTTATCACGAGGCTGCAGCAGAGATTGGCTACAGAATTGGCTTCCCCACCCAGGCTCCCGTATGGGAAGAAGGATGGAATGGAGTGAAAAAAACTAACAAACGAAAAAAGAGGAAATCCCGATTCCGCTGGTAAAAGCGGAAAGATGATAGGGAAAACAGAGACACATGTGATGTCGCTATCTCCCCTATCATTGCGGGTGATATGTGAGTCGGTTGTTAACGTACATAAAAAACTTGCCGCGAATGAGGCAAGAAATGTGGCCGCATTATATCCGAATTACGCGTGTAATTCAACCCCATAGTATGGGTTTTTTGGGCAATAAAAAAGGGCCTACCTGAATCCAGGTAGGCCCACACTAACTATCGCGATTTATTCGCCATAGGTTCTCGAAAGTTATATCTCAACAGCGATTAAAACGGCCGATTTACATCGGGCCGTAACGAAGTTGATCAACAACCTCCAAATTGGGAAACGCATATACGTTCTGACGGACAAACGTCCGACAGGCGCGGTCACTGGTCGTAGCGCCGCCATGGGCATCGTACCAGTTAAGGCTCCAGTCGGTAGCCTCTGATAAGACCCCATTTAGAATCGTAATGTTGCCTTCATTGCGACGCATTTGCGATTTTTCAGCTTTGGAAAGTGAAATCGTTAATGCCAGTGAAAGTACCAGTACCGGGGACTGCTTTTCAGCCGGAATACGCTCCAACGCCATGATAAGCCCTTCGATAAAGTCCTTTTTCATCCCGTCAGCAGCGGTGCCAATCAGATGAAATGGGATGTCATCGTCGGTGATAAATTGAAGCATGTACTGAACGAAAGCGTCAATCGGTTCCTGATACGGCGCCAAGACGGCTTCACGATGGGCCTTCAGATCTTCGTACTCAGCCGGGCTGAGACAGCCGTAGAAGGTCCATTCTTCTTCCCAGGTCACAGTCTTTTGCACTGCTTCCTGCGTGAGCATCCAGGGTTTCATATTATCCTGGATGATGTGGGACAGGACATGCTCAATTAGTGTCTCGGGAACGGCTGCGGCCAAAATTTCGGCTACGGTTTCCATGCCGCCAAAATAGGCGATGGCGTGTCCGTACCGATCCAGTGCTTCGGCCGTTTCGCCGCGTAGCATAAACATGCCGCACGCCGTGATGACATCTTCACTGATGGGTATACCGCTGAACTGAAGCATCAATTGAATGGTCCGATAGCCATGGAAGATGTCAAATCGCCCAAAGTTCAGGACGATCACTGGATCGAGCGGTTGATTTTCCGGCTCTTCATCCAGGTCAAGTCCATCACCGGGGAGATCGTTTTCCGGCAAACCGGCCATTGTCTCTTCGGCTTCGGCCAACATGGCTTCCAACTCTTCGTCCAGACCCGCCTCGAACTCGTCGGCGGTTGTTGACTCATCGGCATCCAGAACATGAATTTCCAGTGCCATCGTGGTCATACCGCGAGCGAATAACAACATATGGTTGCCCATGTGACGCGTGGTCAGGAGGACCTGACAGTTGTGTGTACCACTCCACCCTTCCAGATTAAGATCCAGCTCATGCTGGCCAAAATCGTGGATGGGTTCACTGGTAAAATTCATGGCACCCATCATGGCATCAAGTTCGCCCAACTGGCCGAACTGAACACCTTGTTCAGCAAGCATGGCCAACATATCACCGTCCAGTCCTAACTTTGCAAATGGATTTTGCTTGTTCATCACTTACTCCTTGTCAAAAACTACAGAAATTTACTCAGTCAACAACACACCAAAATTCAGACGAATTAGGGTGGCTATCCAGAAAACTACCCAGATAGACTTCTCTTCTTTAACCGCGGTCAAAGAAGCAATCATTATGACAATGATTGGGTTCCGAAACGTCACACACGTCTCAGATTACCGTGTCGGATCTACCGACAGCCTGACGGCTGTACTTCGTGACAGTACCCGCGACCGAAATCGCATTCACCGTCAAACTCGAATTGATCCTACAGTGTCCTCTACACTGTATCTCCTCATTATCTTCGTCGCCAAAGACATGATTCGCATCTATGGTATGGGTGTGTGCCCATAGACGGATACCAAAAATCGGTATCAAGCGTTTTGTACGTGTTATGTACACATACAAACAGAACGACACATCATCTCAAATTACTGAGAGATACTCAGTGATGTATCAGTGTGTATTCATACGATTCACGAGGCTGCAGCAGAGATCGGCCACAGATTTGGCTCTCCCCCCAGGCTCCCCGTAGGGAAATAGGAAGAAGTATGTGAATTGATGAATATATCAAAAAAGAGGAAATCCCGATTCCGCTGGTAAAAGCGGAAAGATGATAGGGAAAACAGAGACACAATAAATGTCGCTATCTCCCCTATCATCGCGGGTAAAATGTGAGTCGGTTGTTAACGTACATAAAAAACTTGCCGCGAATGAGGCAAGAAATGTGGCCGCATTATATCCGAAAAAATATTGAATATCAACCCCATAGTGTGGGGCTTTGTGGAAGAATAATGTGGTGCCGGAGAGAGGACTCGAACCCCCACGTCTTGCGACACTTGGTCCTAAACCAAGCGCGTCTGCCAGTTTCGCCACTCCGGCACAATAAACTAGCTACCCGTGCATTATACATGGTATACTAGCCCTAATGAAGTGGCCATCCTCTCTTGTTTTCATTCGCCACGGACAATCTCAATACAACAAATTAAAAGTGACAAAAGAACAACAGCCTGAATACCAGGAGTTCAAACAGCAGTTCAAAAGAGAATTTGAGAGCGCTAATGAACCTGATTGGGTGAGTAGTGAGTTGCGAGATTTGGCCATTAAGGCAATGAAAGCTATAAAATTAAAAAATATCAATGATCAGAACACTCCATTGACCGATGAAGGATATGATCAAGCTGTGCAGACAGGTGCTCGTCTAAAAGATGAAATAACCTTACCCGATACGATATTTATTTCACCATATCTGCGTACCCGTCAAACATTTGAAGGTATTGCCCAAAGTTGGCCTGGGCTGAACGACGTGCCTCACGTATTCGAAGATCGTATTCGTGAACAAGAACATGGTCTCGCTTCTGTGTTTAACGATCGGGCCATCTATCTCACGTTGAATCCCCTTCAGGCACTATTGTTCAAACAGGAAGGGAAATATTATTACCGATACTTGAATGGAGAGAGTCGTTCAGATGTAAAAAGCAGATTACGCAGTATGTTAGGGACATTCATCAGAGAATACGCCGAGAAAAACATTCTGCTTGTTTCACACCATCTGACGCTTTTATGTTTGAGATCTAACCTTGAACGATGGGATGTTGAAACATTTTTATCGGTGGATGAAAAAGAAAAGCCAATCAATTGTGGAGTTACAGTTTATAAAGGAAATTCAAAACTTGGGGCGAATGGTCGATTGGAGCTAGAATCGTATAACCAACAGTACTATTAATTGGTTAGTTGTCCCACCAGTGTTTTATCTCATCCATGAAGTACGTGACATCACTTCTCCAACCGCCGTGCGTATTGGCACTGATAGGTGTGTAATAGACTTCAATTAATTCGGGAGTGTTTCGACCATTTTTAATATAGTTTTCGCACAGCCCCTCCCCGACTATTTGTACCGCGTGATCCCATGAGTCAAAGACCGCCCCGCTTGATTGACCTGTGTACACGGCCCAGCCAAACGCGTTATACGAGTTGTACGGAATAATTTTGCCGAAGCTCGATTCTTTCCCGGCAATCGCTGGTAGTAACGTCCAATCCATGGGACATTGATCCGCTACTTGTACAAACGTTCGAGCAGCTGAACTCATCGGTGAACCTTTGGCAAAAAGATAACTTTCGAGCATGGCTGCACGGGGATCATTTTCTCCCTGAATAAACCCGGCGAGCTGTACTACTCGAGGGACCGAAGCAAAGAGGCTATGTGGTTTGTAGGTCTGATCAGTAGAGGCATTAGTTTGTGGATTATATTGCATGACATAAATGCCGACGATAGATCCAAACACGAAGAGTGAAATTCCCATCCATGCCACGAGACCAAATAATCCAATACTCAAGATAGAAAATCTACGTTGAACTGTGTTTAAAAAAATATTGTACCGACTTTGCGCTCGGGCAGACATTGTTTCGTGAATCGATGACTCACCATCGGTTTCATCTCCCATACGTTATATCTTATCGCACATTAGCGGCAGAACACAAAATTTGTGAACGGCTTATTCTCACTAACATGCCGGTCGGGCTGGTAGTTGCATGAGTGTTTGCACATCGGTAAATTCTCCTCCGTTAATTTGAGTTGTTCTACCGCAAACGGTTCGATAGACAATATAATTTTTGTTAACTGGATTATCGGAACATGGCTCTATTTCAGCCCAAACGGCGGCTTCAGTGCTGGTTGATACATAACTATAGTTTGGAGTACAGGTTGTGTCTAGGTCGGAGGGTCTTGTGGGCAGTTGGCTGATATACGTAGGGCTAAGCTCGCCCAGAGAAACGGGATACAAGCCATTGTTTTCGATAAAGTAAGATTCCAATGCGGTTCCAATAGAGAGCACGTCTGATTGAGTTTGTGCGTTTCTGGCGTTTTCAAAATTTGAGGTGAGTCCGATTGGTTCCATGACCGAATTAAGGTAATCATCGAGTAGCACAGCGTTCTGGGGAGTATCTACTGCAGTCGCATTGTTAACATTCGTAAATTCCATAACAAACGAACCCTGAATGGTATCTTTTGAGGTGGTATCGGCAAGTACCTGGGTGGCCGCATTCATCAGCGGTACAGGTGCAACGTCATTCATAACCAGTTGGCTTACATTTGCGGAATCATACAAATACGTGAAGACCCAAACCATTTTCCGTAGCATGAATAAATCTTCATCAATCCAGATATCGAGTTTGAAATCGGTGAAATCCTTAAATGCATTTGTAATCTGTAACCGTTCATCCGGTGAGATATCCTGTGCGGACTCCACCTGAGCTAATTGAATGAAAATTTCAGCGAGGTTTTCGGCTGTAGGAGTCATAGATAAATGATGGGCGGTCGTGCCATCCGATAATGTTTCGTCTCCCACTAATTCAATGTTGTCCTGAATGGCGGGATCACTATATAAGTCTGCGGCCACCTGCTGTAATTTTTGTTGATATTCTTCTTGTTGCTGAGCGGTATCAACGGATTCAAGCTGATATGAATCAAGCACATCACGCGCTTGAGATTCGAGTGGAGCTAAGTCTAAGTAATACCACTCCCCTGCCGGAGGAAGGTATTGAGCAAAATCACTAAATCCACCGGTGACGCTTTTTAGTTGCAAATAGAGTACGTCAGTAGTGCCGGCTGTACCCAAACTAATCTGGCCATTATAGGGAGGAATAATCGTTTTAAAATCAACATCCATACCGAAAGTCTTGACCGTATTATCATCTGGATTCAGAAAGAGCGACCCTTTAGCGGCAATGTCAATATTTGACTGTGTTGATTCTGAGCCAAGGACGAACTCTTGGGATTCAAAATTGAGACCAAACGAAACGTCAAAATCGTATGAGGAAACGGTTGCCTCAGAAGAAACCATTTGCTGAATAATAAAATTTTTACTTCTCGGCAGGAATGGAATATTGCCAAAATTTTTCTGAATCGGGGTCAGAACTGTTTCTTCTAAATTACCCGTGGCGGCAACTGCTCCGAGCAATCCAACTCCTGCCATCAATATAAATAAAATCAAGCCTACAAGTATTTTTCGGGTACTGATTTGTAACCGAGAAGGAGGAAGTTTCACCTTTAAGGGATCACTTTTTGGAGACTGAGCAGGCTCAGTATCGGTGATGGGTGCCGGATCCGGCTGTTTAAAGACAGGTGCCGTTTTGGCTGGCACTGCCGGTGTAGGACCTGTTCCGGTCAGGGGCGGATTTTCGGCAGGTAGTGTGTCCGTATTTGTTGGTGACAGATTTGGTTGAGCAGGTAGTGTTGTAGAAACAGATACTGAAGCGGTAGCCGTCTGCCCAACAAGTGGTTTAGGATTGGGATCAAGATCGGGTTGGACCGGATCTGAGGC
>JAGQKX010000017.1 GCA_020429905.1 candidate division WWE3 bacterium | reverse complement strand
CAGGCGGAACCACTCCATCTTCGATGATGGGTAATGCTTTTTTGGTTCCAGGTATAGTCCACATAACCGCAGCAGCACTTCGTCGTAGTTTCCATAGCCGTGCTTGATCGTCTGGATTTTCTTTAACCACTGAGGAGAAAGAATATTTATCAAAGATTTTTTGGGCGGCTGCGAGTTTGGTTTGTTTTGCGGCAGCGGAGTGATCGTCAAATTCTGTTAACAAAACAATTGCGGGTAATTTCTTAGGTAAGAGGCCTTTTAACAAATCAGGATTTTGTTTGAGCACGAGTTGGATTAGGTTGATATCAACGATCTCCAGGGCACTGGGGTCTAATTTATGCAGTTCATGGATCGCTTTGCCTGCCATTTGCAGACTGTCATAATGACTTACGGCTAAGGTTACTTTTTCAGGCTCAGGTGCGTCCATGGTAACGAGAATTGCCTCAGTGACCAAGGCGAGTGTTCCTTGTGAACCAGTGATCAGTTGAGCGAGATCAAACAATCCATATTTATTTATTTCCCAGAGTGCATACCCAGTTGAATTTTTGGTAACTTTTGGTTCATGTTCGGCGATGAGTTTATCGTTCTTTTTTAATAATGCATCGAGTTTTTTGTACACGGTACCTTCCAGTGATTTTTGACGTTTTTTGGCGCCAACTTGCTGTCCAGTCATCGGTTCAGTTTCGATAAGTTCACCATCAGACAAAACGGCTTTAAGGGAGTGAATATAGTCACGGGTAGCACCGTATTTGACGGTTTTTTCCCCTGCTGAGTTATTAGAGATGGCTCCGCCGATAGAACAAATTTCTAATGAGGCGGGGTACGGGGGGAGGTATTTACCTCGTTTTTTGAGTTCGTCTTGAAGATGTCCGTATCGTACACCCGGTTCAACTCTGACGAAATCTTCACCTATTTCTAAGATATGATTCATATATTTGGTGAAATCAACGATTAAACCGGTACCGAGCGGCCCGCCACCTTGATCGGTTCCTTTACCTCGGGGAGTGATTGGAAAATAATTTCCATTTTCGGCTTCTTCGTGAATAATTTTGACGATATTTTGAACATCAATAGTATCTTTGGGGAAACAAACGGCGGTCGGTTTTACTTCGAAAATACTACCATCGGTCGAATAGTAATCGAGATAGTTGCTGTCAGTGACTACTTCACCTTCAATTGCGTCTTCAATTCGTTTCAGTATTTTCTTCATTGCGTGCGTGCCGCATATCTAACCAGTTGAGGCAGATACTGGCGATTTCTGTGAGTTCGAGTTCTGGCGGATCATCGTGATCATGAGCGAGGCTTGACGCGAGTTCTCCGACTTCTTGCATGAGACGCGCCAACCAGTAGTCTTCGGGTTGATCTCGCCACTTGTTTCGATATTTCTCCTTAAATTCAAGTACTTGATCAAGAGTATCCATTATTACTATATCAGAATACATTTGATTCTCCCAAGGGTTATTTCTGGAGAACCAAATACATATCGGCAATGTTTGATTCGAGTAATCCCGTGTCAAGCAGGTCTCCGGTTTGCGTGAAAAAAGTAAAAGAATCACTGGTTTCTAAAAAGTCTTTTGGATCTAAGTTCATTCCTTTAGCGTCATCGTACGAATGTTCATCAGCAATGGCACCTGCTGAATCACTGTGGTCGTGACCATCGGAAGCAGCTGAAATCAATACTTGTTTTTTGTTGATGTTTTGTAGGTTTGCTAAAACGAGTTCTTGGTTGCGCCCGCCAATTCCATTACCTAAGACATTGACTGTAGTCTCTCCTGAAGCTAACACAGCGACGCCAGATTTTGCCTGCTCTAGCAATTCTTTACCCACGCTTCTAGCTTCTCCTTGTAACTCTGTGGCATAAACCTCTGTTTGATAACCGAGCTCCTCAGCTTTTTGTTTCATGGCAATGACTGCACTCGTCGGATCCAAAATGAGGATGTTGTCGACGGTAGTAAAGATCGCAGGATCTTTAGGTGATTCAGATAATTCAATAGCGTCCAGATCTATGTGTGACATAAGATCGTATTGGTCGATGATTCGTTGGGCGTCTTCAACCGTTGATTCATCCAGCACCGTCGAACCAGAGGCAATCGTTGAGAGGTCGTTACCTGGAACATCCGAGAAAATAACCGTCACTAATTTGGCGGGACTGGCAAGAGAAGCAAGACGTCCGCCTTTTACTTCCGAAATATGTTTTCGGACAATGTTAAGTTCGTGAATATCTGCTCCCAGTTTCATTAATGTGTTGGTGATCATGGCCTGTTCATCAACGGTGAGTTTATAGGGAGCTGCAAAAAGGGCTGACCCACCGCCAGAAATGAAAGCCAGGACCAGATCTTTTTCGGTTGTATGTGAAAGGAGCTCGATAATCTGCTGTGCGGCTCGATGGTTAATATCGCTCGGTGAAGGATGTGTCCCGGCTACGGTAACAATTTTTCCTACGGGATCTCCGCCTGTTACCCCAATAGCGTACCCTTTAGTAATCTTGTCGCCCAAAATAGCATTGATTGACTGGGCTGCTTGGTAAGAAGATTTTCCGAAGGCAATAACGTAGATGTTTTCGTAATTGTCTAGATCATACGTTTGTTCGAGAATTGAGAGGGTCGAACCGGAGAGTGAAATATTTTGTTCGATGACATGGTCAGTCTGAATAGCTTCAAAACCAGCTTCGACGATGGTCAGGGCATCTTTGCGGAGGGGAGTTTTTGCTAAGGAATCAAAGTTTTTAATAATCATACGTCGTAATTCCTCTCCATTATAACCAAGTTTCTGAGATGTCTCTAGAGTATGATTCTTTCCGCTGGTTAGCAGTCTTCATGAACAATTGACGTTAAACTTATATATGTCTACAATGAATACAACGTGGTCTATTTAGGCGCTGATCACAGAGGATTCTCGCTCAAAGAAGAGCTCAAAAAATACCTTGATCAGAAAGGGTATGAGTATCGCGATTTGGGAAACGTGGAATATGATCCGGACGATGATTATCCCGATTTTGTATTCCCGGTTGCGAACCAAGTTGCTGATGGTGAGTCTGATCATCGGGGTATCGTTATTTGTGGTTCTGGAGTGGGTGCCTGTGTGGCAGCTAATAAAATCAAAGGTGTGCGAGCGGGGCTCGTCATGTCACCCGAACAAGCGGTTAAGGCTCGAGAAGATGATGATGTAAATATTCTGTGTCTTTCTGCTGATTTTGAAGCTCGCGAAGCAGTATACGAAGTGGTCGAAGCTTTTTTGAATACGGATTTTTCTAACGCCGCCCGCCACATCAGACGACTTGAAAAGATTGCAAACCGAGAAGAAGTTGTAGGGTAACCATTACTCTCAAACAAACATATGCCAGTACAAATTATTCCAACCATTTTAACGGCTGATTTTGATGAATTTGAAGATGAATTAAAAAAGATTGAACATGTGGCACCATGGGTTCAGATTGACTATGTAGATGGGTTTTTTGCTCCAGAAGTGAGTTGTTGTGAGGCGCACATCATTAGAGAGATTGATACGGAAGCGTCCCTAGAAGTTCAGTTAATGGTTGTTGATCCTATCCGTCAAGTAAAAGCCTGGGCCAACGCTGGGGTTGATCGTATTATCGGGCATATCGAAAAAATGGAAGATCAGGTCGAATTCGTCGAACGTGTGAGTGAACATGGACTCGGTGTTGGGCTCGCGATGAATATTGATACCTCTTTAAGAAAAATCGACGAAGCTATTATTCATTCAATCGATATGGTGTTATTGATGGCACATGAGGTCGGTATCCAGGGTGGACTTGAGCTAGACGATGCTATTTATGACCGCATTAAATATTTTAGAGATCTTGACGAAGATTTAGAAATTGAAATTGACGGCGGTGTAAATGCCGATAATGCACCAAAACTAGTAGAAGCTGGTGCTACAATGCTTGCAGTTGGGAGTTATATCTTTGCCGCCGACGATCCTGCGGGAGCATATACGAAACTAGAAGCATTAGTAAATCCTTCAGAATAATAATGAACGTAAAAAAAGTTGCCTTTTTAGGCTTTGCTGAATCAAAACCAACCGATCCTGAATACAAAGCAGCATTTGAGACTGCTAAGCTTGTGGCTGAAAATGGCTACACTGTTGTTAATGGTGGTGGACCGGGTGTGATGCGCGCGGCGACAGAAGGTGCCCATGCCGGTGGTGGTAAAGCGATTGGGGTGACATTCTATCCAAAAGATTTGCCTCATTTCGAAGGACGGGACAAGGATAATTTGTTTGATGAAGAAGTCGTCACTGAGAACTATATTGAGCGTACGTTAACCATGCTCAATGACGTGGATATTCATATATTTTTTAATGGTGGATCGGGGACAGTCTCTGAATTTGGCATGGCCTGGGGATTAGCACGAATTCACTACGGAGCCCATAAAGAATTAATCCTCTTCGGGGAATTTTGGCATGATATTTTGGAGACATTTGCAGAAAACATGCGGATACGGGATGAAGAGGTCAATCTTAACTACACGATGAGCGGCCAACATTTATATCATATCGTGGATAGCTCCGAAGATGTGCTGAAAATTCTCACAGATATAAAAGAAGGTAAAAACGGACATCCGAAATTAACGTGATCTTATGCCAGAAAAAAATCTGCTCGAATTAGAAAAAAAGGCCAATCAAATACGCGTTGATATCATTCGTTCTCTTGTTGAGGCAGGTTCAGGTCACTCAGCTGGTCCGCTCGATATGGCTGATGTATTTACCGCAATCTATTTTGGCGACGTGATGAAGTATGACCCCAAAAATCCTGATTGGGAAGAACGCGACCGATTTATTCTTTCAAACGGGCACATCTGTCCATTACTCTACGCTACGTTGGCGCATGCTGGATTTTTTCCCCGTGAAGAACTTCTCTCATTACGAAAATTAGATTCTCGGCTACAAGGACATCCGCACCGTGTTGCTTTACCTGGCCTCGAAACATCCAGTGGTCCATTAGGGATGGGATTATCACAAGCGGCCGGAATGGCCTACAGTTTTTTGATGGATAAAAAGAAAAATTGGGTTTTTGCAGCGCTTTCTGATGGTGAACATCAGGAGGGAAATACATGGGAGGCGATTCTTTTTGCTGGTAAATATAAGTTGTATAACCTGACGGTTCTTATTGATCGGAACAATATTCAAATCGATGGATATACTGAAAATGTGATGCCGTTGGAATCAATGGTCGAAAAATATGAATCGTTTAACTGGCACGTTCAAGAAATCGATGGACACAATATCGAGTCAATCATTGATGCAATTAATGAATCAAAGGCGATTTCAACAAAACCATCAGTCATTATCTGCAATACCATTCCGGGTAAGGGCGTTGAATATATGGAACGCGATTATGAATGGCATGGCAAACCGCCGGGTACAAAAGGGAACGTGGGCGAAGTAGTCGAAGCGCTTTATGAATTGCGTACACTGGGAGGACAGATCGCTTCTGAGCACGAATAATTATGGAAAATAAAAAATATCTTGATGATAATTGGCAAAACGAAGAGAAGTTAGACATGATTCCCACACGAAACGGATACGGAGAAGGGATGGTTGCGGCTGGAGAAATGAATGAAAATGTTGTAGCCCTTTGTGCGGATTTAACCGAATCGACACGAACGCTCATGTTTAAAGAAAAGTTTCCGGATCGATTTATTGAATGCGGTGTGTCTGAGGCTAATATGGTAGGGGTCGCTTCTGGTTTAGCTTCTACCGGGAAAATTCCATTTGTTGCCTCATATGCAATGTTCTGTCCGGGAATGACGTGGGTGCAGATCAGGACCACACTTTGTTACAACCAACAAAAAGTAATTATTGGAGGGGCACATGCAGGTTTATCAGTGGGGCCGGATGGTGCGACCCACCAAGCCCTGGAAGATATTGCGATTATGCGAGCGTTACCAAATATGACGGTGATTGTTCCGGCGGATTATCATGAGACGCGCCGGGCAGTTATAGCATCGCTCGAAGTTAATTCTCCTGTCTATCTGAGATTCGCACGTGAGAACAGTCCGGTTTTTTCAAAAATAGATGCTCCTTTTGAAGTGGGCAAATCGATTGTGTTGCGGGATGGAACAGATGTGACCTTAATTGCATGTGGACCCATGGTATATGAAGCACTTCTTGCCAGTGAGATTCTCGCGCGTAGAGATATTAGTTGCGAAGTGATCAACGCACACACGATAAAACCATTTGACGAGTCGACGTTGCTTGCTTCTGCTGCCAAAACCAATTATGTGGTCTCAATTGAAGAACATCAGATTATTGGTGGGTTGGGTAGCACGGTTGCTGAGACTTTGGGTGAGAATTATCCAGTACCGATGAGAAGAATTGGTATGAATGATAAGTATGGGGAATCAGGTACCGCGGATGAGCTGCTTGAACGGTATGGATTGACTGCTGAACGTATTGCCCAAACCGTGTTATCATCAATAACTGAAGAAAGAGGTTAATATGAATTCTATAAAAGACTGGCTTACATTTGCTCAAGAAGAAAGGTTTGCAATTGGAGCGTTTAACGTTGCGAATTTAGAAACGCTCAAGGCGGTGGTTAATGCAGCGGATAAACTGTCCGCCCCTGTAATCATTGAAGCATCTCCAGGGGAGAGCACGTTTGTGGGTATCCGACAATTACGGTATTTGATTAACGCCTATCACGAAGAGACAGGTTTGCCAATTTTTCTTAACCTTGATCATTCCCATGATGTTGAAGTCACCAAAGAATCAATCGCCGTAGGGTTTGACTTAATCCATTTCGATGGCTCTGAGTTTGATTTAGAGGAAAATAAATCAGCATTGAGTGAATTAGTCCCGCTTGCTCATGCACACGATCTAGTTTTTGAAGGAGAGATGGATCATATCCAAGGGTCCTCCGCAGACCATCGTCAAGAATCGTTAGCCGAAATGGTTGATACATCAAAATATACCAATCCAGAAAAAGCAGCTGAATTCGTTGAAGAGACAGGTATTGATATTTTCGCCGCATTTTTTGGTAATGTCCACGGCGTGTATGACGAGGCTCCAAAGCTCGATTTTGACCGTCTGAGAGAAATTCGTGAACATGTTTCTTGTTTCTTATCGATGCACGGGGGATCCGGTATTGCTGATCAAGATGTTCGTACGGCAATCCAAGTAGGGAAAATTTCGAAAGTAAACGTGAACAGTGAGATGCGTATTGCTTTTAGAGAAACGCTCGAACATGAACTTAACAATACCGACGAAATTGCCATGTATAAAATTATGCCTCCGGTGATTGACGCTGTCCAAAAGGTAGTAGAACAAAAAATTATGATTTTTGGATCAGAAGGAAAAGCGAAGAAATAATATGATTGATGTTGTCTGTATCGGACACCCCACCGTTGATATTTACTTAGATGTTCCCAGTGCTCACCTGCATACTGATAAAGAGATAAACCGTAAAGAGGTGTGTCTATTATGGGGAGAAAAATATTATATTCACCGATTAAATTCTGGTCTTGGTGGAAATGCATTAAATGTAGCTGTCGGACTACAACAGCTTGGGTTAAAGTCTACATTGGTTGCCTCATTGGGTACAGATTTCTACGGTGATTATGCTCGCAAAACGCTTGAGGATATGTCGATCGATCTTCAATATGTTCAACCAGTAGCTAAGACAGATACATCAATTGTGATGAATTTTGAAGGTGATCGAACTATTTTGTCATATCATGCTGACGAGGCGTATTCATTCCCGAGTGACTTACAGCAGCAGCCGTTAAAATGGGTTTTTCTTACATCAACCGGGTTTAGCACCTTTCCGGATTTGTTTGACACGGTTTCAGGATATTTAGCGGAACATCCAGAAGTATTTTTGGCGATGAATCCGGGTCCACGTGAATTAGAAGAAGTAAAAGCAACAACAAAACTACTGCCACGAACGGAGCTACTCATTTTAAATTTTGAAGAAGCATGTACGCTGGCTGAAAAGAAAGAATTGCTCATGGAAAAAACTGGATCAGAACAAGATCATATCCAGGAACTCATGACGTATTTTCTCGATAATGGTGTCAAAAACGTCGTTATTACAAACGGAGGCTCTGGTGCCTATGGCTCCGACGGAAAACGGGTATTCCATCAAGTGCCATTCCCCAGTAATATTGTAGAGAAAACCGGTGCCGGAGATGCATTTACCACAGGTGTACTTGGAGCGCTCATCACCGGGAAGAATTTGGAAGATGCGCTTACGTGGGGGGCAGCCGAATCGGCAAGTGTAATGGAAACAGTCGGGGCTGCACGTGGATTGCTAGATTCTGAAGCAGTTCAGCATAAGATTCGAGATAATTTTGCCCTGAAACCAAAAGAAATCGCGACACTATGAAAATAATTTTTTTTGACCATACAGATCCAGACCAACGAACATATGTCCAAGAACGATTGAAGGACCATGTGGTCGAATTTATCGAGAAGCCAGTTCAGGATGTACTTGTGGAGGAATTACCAGACATGGATATTGCAGCGATTTTTGTTGGCTCAAAATTCACGGGAGAACTTTTTTTGAACGCACCTCAGCTTAAATATATTACTACCCGGTCTACTGGTTTTGACCATATTGATCTCCAGAAAGCTGCCGAAAAAAATGTGTTGGTTTCTAATGTTCCGTTTTATGGATCAAATACGGTTGCCGAACATGCGATTGCCTTATTACTTGCTTTGACCAGAAAAATTCCTGAATCAGTACACAGAGTGAAAGATGGTTCTTTCACATATCAAGGACTTCAAGGGGTTGACCTGATGGAACGGACGTTAGGAATTGTGGGTGGAGGACATATCGGACTACATGTAGCTCAAATTGCTAAAGGTTTTGGCATGAAAACATTTGTTTACGATTTGCATCAGGACGAGCAGCTCGCTCAAGAGTACGGATTCACCTACGAGTCAGATTTAGACAAATTACTTGGCATGAGTGATGTGATTAGCTTGCATCTTCCCCTTAATGAACATACCCAGCATATTATTAATCAAGAAAGTATTCAAAAAATCAAAGAGGGAGCATATTTGATTAATACAGCGCGTGGAGGACTGGTAGAAACCGATGCTCTCGTTCAAGCATTGAATTCGGGAAAACTTGCTGGAGTGGGACTTGATGTTTTGGAAGGTGAGGAATTTTTGCAAGATGAATTATCGTTCTTGGCAGAGGAACATACAGAGGATGAAGTCAAAAGCGTCCTTGAAGATCATGTTTTAATTGAAATGGATAATGTTATTGTTACCCCACATAATGCGTTTAATACCAAAGAGGCGCATTTTCGTAACCTTGAAACGACAGTGAATAATATTCTTAGTTTCATCGACGGCAATCCACAAAATATTGTCAAAATTTAATCTCGTGATTTGATATGAATGCGAAAAACTCATTGTACCCCGCAATTTTCACTTTGATAGGAACGACGATAGGTGCTGGAATCTTGGCGCTTCCCTATACGTTTATGCAAAGCGGATTTTTGGTAGGAGCCATCTCTCTTGGCATCGTTTTTGTAATTACCTTACTGCTCAACCTCTTCTATGCAGAGATTCTGGTACATGTAAAAGAAAAACACCAATTTGCAGGATATGCTAATACATTTTTTGGCCGAAAGGGGAAAATCATTGCGACACTCGGGCTGATGATTGGCGCCTACGGTGCATTATTAGCCTATACGATCCAGATTGGAATCTTTCTTCATACGCTTATACCTTCAGTGGGTGCGTTTCATTTCTCAATCGGATTTTATATTGTCAGTTCGTTGCTGATTCTTGTGAGCTTAAATTGGTTTTCTATGATTGAAACGCTTATGGTATCAGGACTACTACTGTTAATGGGAATAATTATCATTTCAGGTGTACCGCATATTACCTGGAGTAATTATGCACAGACCAGTTCAGATCTCACGAGTTTGTTGCTTCCGTACGGGGTCTTACTCTTTGCTTTCTCTGGTTATTCGGTAATTCCCGAAATCGGCCAACTGACAGATTATGATACGTACAAATTA
>JAGQKX010000016.1 GCA_020429905.1 candidate division WWE3 bacterium | reverse complement strand
ACCCTAGAATCAATTTCCGATAACATCTTTTCCAAACACACCTTCCCGGATGGGATATCTGGAGAGGCTGATATTTTTATCTATCCGGGATATTCATTCAAACTCGTTGATACTCTCATTACCAATTTCCACGCCCCGCGTTCAACAGTATTATTGCTGGCAGCAGCCTTTACTGGAGATACGTTACTCAGACAAGCATACCAAGAAGCCTTAGAAAATGACTACTCTTTTCTTAGTTACGGCGATAGCATGCTCATCCTATAACAGCTGTTCCCTATTTCATTTTCAAAAATCCTGTGCTATACTAACGTAAACTCAAAAGTGACGGGTTAACCGTCACGAGTGGCACATTTTATTTTTACCGTTGGCTTGCTATCTTCTGTATAGGAGGTGATGTCTATAGAACATATCTATAACATTCTTTCCATACGTTTATTTTCTGAAAAATAAGAGGAGGCACTATCGAATAGAAACTGATAAAAACCAACACCACTCTCGTTAAGGAGGAACGCACCATGATCAATGAGATCATTACAGCACTTGGTGCATTCTTGCCGCAGGTAAGGCCAATTTTCATCGTTCACCGCGTTGCAAACGCGGAGGAGGTGAACCGGGTGGTTCAGCAAAACACATTTGCTGGGAGCTTTCGCTTCCCACCTGGGGGTATCTGACCTTGTAATTAGGGCGTGATACGTCCTTATTGGTAAGATATGCATCTTTTTTTCCGCTGGATCGTTTTTTTATTTCCTCGAGGAGGATTTGCTTATGTTGGTCTGTAACCATCGTTTTCTGTAGACGCCGTCGGTATCTGTGTTCGCCCGCTAAGAGACTGCGGGCTTTGTGTCGATTGACATCGAAACTTACACTGTAGCCACTTGTTAACTGTGGTACCCACACATCTTGTGTGGGTACCACACCCACACCTTTTCTCATTCTAAAAATTAAATCTCATTATCTGCTATTTGTATTGATTGTTTGGGTTTGAAAAAATAACTGCTAAACGATACTTACTTCACTTTTGAGGTCGATTCCGTAACGACCCTGGATATCTTTCTGGATGGTTGAAATAAACGCTAACATCTCTTGCCCAGTAGCGTTTCCATTATGAGTAATAATAGAAGCCCATTGATCATGAACCATACAATTGCCTATCTTTTTTCCGATCCAGCCAGAAATATCCAGTAACCTCCCGACTGGGATTTTGACATATTCATCCTGCGAAAAATCCGGATTGTCCATTTTCACATACGTTAGTTGGTCGATTGGGTACGCCTGCATTTCCGGATCAACTTTTAATAATTCCTCATATTTTTGCCGGGTGATGATGGGATTGATAAAAAAACTGCCAACGGTTGGAGCATCTTTGGGGTCAAGTAATTTACGCGAACGAATGTTTATGACCGCTTGATAGACGTCTTTTATGGAGTATGGCTCTTTTGCTATGGCCTCTAGCTCACTTTGGACAGAATCATACCGTCGACCAATAGAAAAGTACGAAGTTTCAAGCGTACCTTCTTTGGATAATCTAATCCGAACATTGGTGACAAACGCTTTGCCCTTAAGTTCATTTTTAAAAATACTATCCCGGTACCCAAACTTACAGTCTTCTTTGTTAAAAGTTATTTTTTCTCCTGTGGATAAGTCGATATAGTCTAACGAGTGAAACACATCCTCAAAATTTTCTCCATATGCGGCAATATTTTGTACCGGGGCTCCCCCTACCGTTCCTGGAATTAAAGCAAGATTTTCTATCCCACTCCAGCCATTCTCAACCGCATATGTGACAAATTCATGCCAATCTTCACCTGCACCAATAGAGAGAACAACCTCCCGATCCGTTTCTTCAAAGACGTGTTTACCCATGATTCGATTGCGCAATACGATACCCTCATAATCATCTGTAAATAACGTGTTACTTCCTCCCCCTAATATAAATTTGGAAAGGTTGTGATAGCGATCGTCTTTCACGACTTCGATAATATCGGATTCGGAGTCAATCGTGATCAAATATTTAGCAGTGACGTTAATCCAAAATGTATTAAATGATTTTAGTGGCGCATTTTCTAGAACCTTCATATTTTTTCTTTGGCACTAGGTTGCGTAAAAGAATAAACTACGATCTTTCGTAAAAAAGTTTCTGTCGAGTAAAGATAAACATACTCCCCAACCCCAATAAGATGCTAAACAAATGGACAAAGAAATTAATCACGGGAATGTTGATCGCAATGAAAAATAAGAGTAACCCAAGGGCAAACAAAACATATGGATTGACCTTATTATCAGGCATTTGTTTTTGAATAAGATCGCCAATTAATACACTCACCACTATCCGTGAGAGATAAATTTCTAAAAAGAAGATCAGCATCAAAATTACCGCTAGAGGAACACCGATAACAGTAAACATAAGAATTAATAATAACGGCAACGCCATGAATAACACGATAAGGCCAAACCCTAGTGAAGCCCAAGGACGATGGGTCACAATTTCAGACATATTTTTCAGTGGTTTGTTAAAGAAGTACAATGCCATCAGTCCGACGAGTAACATCGAAAGATATGACCATACGCTGAAACCAAACCGTGCTTGAAGTTCTCTTCGACCAGTTGATTTTTCAAATGTAGATTTAATTTGGGGATCAATTCTAGAAAGTTCTCCTTGGAGATCTGCAGACGGGTCGATATTCGCCTCTACGTCAGAAGCATATTTTATATCACCGACCACTTTAGCATTGGGCCCAAAGGTTAGAGATCCGGCTCCTATCTCGACTGATGATCCGACAGAACCGTCAATGACCATTTCACCAGCACCTGCCAATAGATTTTTTTCTACTTGTGCGTAGTTCGTTACTTGACCGCCCCCGATGAGTAATGATCCGCCAATGGTGACATCTTCAGCAATAATAATTCTTCCGCCTGCGATACTGACATTGTCGCCAATTTCGCTATTTCTAATAGTGATAAATCCGCCTCCAACCCTAAGATCATCCGTGATCACCCCTGAAATATCAAGCGTCCCGCCTGCA
Source organism: candidate division WWE3 bacterium (assembly GCA_020429905.1). GTDB lineage: Bacteria > Patescibacteriota > 4484-211 > 4484-211 > JAGQKX01 > JAGQKX01. The sequence goes on along the minus strand of JAGQKX010000016.1, from coordinate 7,259 downwards.
ACGATAAGATCTCCATTAATCGTTCCATTTACGGTAACTACACCACCAACAGCATAAACATCACCATTCACAGTTCCTGAAATCGTCACTACATCACTAGCAATAAATACATCGTCATTGATTACATCATCTTTATCGACAGATACGCTCCCTTCGGAATGTATTGTTTTAGCATATGTACTGGAAGTAAAAATAAGCGTTAGGGTAACAAAAATCGCGGCGGAGAACTTCAAAACTTGTTTCATACTGACATTATATACTAACCCGGCCACTCATCAATAGGCTGGCCTAATCTAAGGTTTCGATTTTTTCATACAGTAAAGGAAATTTTGTATATTGAATATCTGGTTCATTATTAAGATGCTTACCTCCGGGAATGATAATCTCTTCAGCCTTGAGTAGCATCGCCAGTTTTTCCCCATTTTCTGCTGGTACGTATGGATCATCGCTTCCGCGGAACACATAAAAAGAGGCAAGTGAACTAATCAACTTCCAGTCATATTCATACTCGTTAAACGCATGATTATACGAATCATATTCCGTATTCCCGATTGGTCCCAAAAACGGCGCTGCAAGCATGGCTGCTTTAACCTTGGCTCTAGTTTCCTGAAGCAATCCACAAATTGCCAAACACCCAGAACTGTGTCCGACCAAAACCGTTTGATCATCAATAGCTATCGGTACGGTTGAAACAACTTGAACCCAATTGGTAATCGTCTGGTTTTCAGGGGTAGGGAATTTGGGTATATATACTTCGTACCCAATGGATTCAAGTTGTTCTCCCAACCACGGAAACCAGTTTCCGTCCGGAGAGCCAAGCGTTCCATGAAAAATAATCGCCGATTTACTCATCCTGTTTCATCTGAGATCAAAATATGATCTTCAGTATTCCATCCGGGTTTAGAAATCACCCGAAACCAAGTTTCTGATCCTTTTGCTGAATGAACAACCTCGGGATCGATCCGGATGCTTTGTGATTCTCGTAACATAACGGTGTGACCGTCTAACTGCAGTTCAAGTGTTCCTTTGATAATTTCATATTCTTCCACTGAATAATTATGATAGTGAGGGACAATTGAATCTACAACCGCGACGGCAATGCTGAATTCTGTATGTTCAGAAGTTGGCTCAATCTCACAAATAATTTCTCCCGGTTCGTTGATGATAATATTTTTTTCTGGATATTCAGTTTTCAATTCGTTCACAATTTTGTGTATGTCCATATTTATTTACCGACCACTGCTATCTGTGACACATTTTTTAATGAGGCTGGCAACAACTCGATCGGTACCATAGTTATATTCGATTGTGCCTTAGTGAACTGATCATACGTCAATATCGTAGAGACTAATGAACCATCGTTTCTGTGTTTTAGAGCACCAGTTCCAATCCAAAACTGAACCGTCGACGACGGTGATGATTTTAGGTGCACTCCCCAACTCCCGGTATACCGAAAGCCAAGAGGTATCATCAAATCACCAAAAGCCCACGTCACATCTTTATCCCAATCCCCAAAGATAAACGCATCATGAACCAGCGTCGATTCCCACAATATTTTCTCTTTTTCTTTTGGGGTTAGCGATTCCAGATCTCCTTTATAATTTCTGGCTGATTTAGCAAGTCGTAAAGCTCTATCTTCTGGTGGTACTGATTCCCATTTTTCACGTAATGTCTCTATTGTTTGATCAAATCGTTTCATCAATTTTTCTTGAGAAATCTCGTCTCGTATTTTTGAAAATCTCAGCATTAGGTTTGGAGGAAAATACGATTGGTACCAATGAATTAATTTTTGAAAAGACTCGTTGTACGCTAACACATCTTCTTCAGGGTAGTTATTCATGCGAGAGATAAAAATTTCATCTGAAAAGTATTGGAGAATTACCCCGTGCTTATACGCTGCGGCAATAGGTTTAAGAAAATTTCTTAAATGGCTGATATTGAAGACTTCAGCCCAATCAGGATATGGATACGAAGCAAATTGCCATTTTTTATATCCCCCAAACGGAACTGTAAGATGAATTGGTTTCTCCTCAGCTACACATCGCCTGATAATTTTGGTAACTTTATCTTCGAGTCCAGCAGGAAGAGCTGAAGCCTTGTATTTGGCCGTGGTTAATTTTCTAAAAATAAATGACTCCATGCCTTCAAATTCAATGGTCTTCCGATCATGATCTGTCAGCATGTATGGCTCTTTATCAAAAATGAATTTTTTTAGATAGTCCTGTTCAGTCATGGGGTGGTGGAGGTGGAAGGATTTACACCTTCATCTGCCCGAAGGCCATTTTGAAATTAAACTACACCCCCATGGTATCGTCTCCGATTAATTGCGCATGCATTTGTTTTATAAATGAAAGTACAACCGGTGCCGCCATCAGGCTGTACGCGTCGCTACCATCGCTGTCTTTTACAACCCAGGGCTTTGTCGATATCTCAACCTCATTATTAGCATTGTGGTCGAAAACAAATTCAGGAGTTATTTCATACTCATCAACATACGATTGCGCTTGATCAACAGGAACAGTATTCCGAAGTGTAAGCTTTGGAATGCCTCTCAACCGCAACGCGTATTTAATCAACTCATCATCTGCTTCGAGTCTATCTCTGATACCTTCAATGCCGAGATCGTCTCCTTCTTTGGCGACAAGCCGTTCCTCACCACATCCTTCACACGCAGGATTATCACAAATTAGATGATATGTATCCGTCTCCGGATCGTAAATAATGTCTTTGGTTAATAAGAATTTTATACTTCGAGACAACTGACATTTAGGGCAAACGACACGGGCTTTTACTCGGGCGTCTAAGACACTATCCGGAACATCAATAAGAACAAAAAAATCAGGATCATGGCGTAAATTCATAATTTCTCTAAAATACAATGAGTATGAAATTTGGTCCATTCCTCGAGGAAACCCATCCATCATGATGCCTTGTCCATCAAGTTGTTCAATTTCTCTTTTAACCAATGTCAAAATAAATTCTGTTGGGAGTAGCGTTTTGGTTTCCCGATTGATCAGTGCATCAAACGCTTCATCGAGTGAAAGTGTTCCACGGTAATTTTCGTCAAGATAGGTATACAAAGCTTTTTTCGCCTGTTCATCCTCAACACTGGCGTGGACGTGTCTTACCACATCACCAACTGAAATATGTGCTAATCGTTCCTCCCCAATTATCTCCGAGAACATCTTACTGTATGTGCCTTTCCCGGCGCCTTTTTTAGCCAGCCAAAAACTCACAAAGGAATTATGCTCAAGATATTCTTTCAGTTCTTCTATTTCTTTTGCCGCCTTTTGATGAAAATATTCATGCCTCCCGGCTGGAGTATTAAGGTCAAATGTTTCAGATACGTTTTCTACTTTCGTATTAAATATTTCAAACATAGTCTACTTAAAGTGAACCACATAATTATATGCTGTCAATGTGGCTTTAATTGCATCACCGACAGAAATGTTGTTCTGGTCATACAATTGATCAACAACTGCTCCAGCAGCAAAAATCCCTGAGGCAGACGTCTTTCCGCTTCGGTGATCAATAATGATTTGATCTCGTTCGTTCAAATCAACAACACCCTTCATGAATTCAGAATTAGGCAATGAGCCAATTTCTACAAAAATGCCTTGTACCTCTAACGTTTTTGTTTCGCTAGTTTGTTTATCCAGATATTCCAAACCCGTAACCACGGTTTCACCCAATACCTGTTTCGACTCACCATGATAAATGATTGTGATTTTTTCTCCCTCATGTTCAAGAATTTTTTCTTTGGTGGCGTCATCACCTTTCATATGATCTCCCCGAATGAGCATAAATATTTTTTTGGCATAGGGAAGAGCATCAATAACTCCTTCCATAGCAGCATTACCGCTGCCCACGACAACAACATCTTTATCTCTAAAAAGTGGCGCATCACACGTTGAGCAATACACGACTCCTCGTCCAGCAAACTCATCTTCTCCGGGCACTTCAAGTTTTTTCCGACGTCCGCCTGAAGTAACGACAAGTCCTTTGGTGTGATATGTTGCTTTGTTTGTTTCGACTTCCCAAATGGGATTGGTAAATGAATAATCTTCTGAGGAAGATTGCCGTACTGAAGTTACAAGCTCCCCTTGCTGAACGGTGACATCTTCTTGGGCTTTCACATGTTCTTCTAGTTTTTGTGCTAGTTCAAATCCCGAAAGATGCAGTGTACCAATCCAATTTTCGATATCACCTGAGTTAAATGACTGTCCTCCAAAACTTTCAGTAATAACTAATGTATCGAGTTTTTTTCGTCCTGAATAGACTGCGGCGGCCGCCCCGCCGGGGCCTCCACCGATGATAATGAGATCGTATAAATGGTTCATGTAGCTATAATTATACTTGTTGCTGTCCAGCGCTCAGGGAGCGCTTCATCCCAAAATATTTTTTTAATTCAACATACACCAGTGGAAGTAAAGATACTCCTATTGTCAGTGCGAGTACTGGAATGGAAAGCGGTGCGGATTTGAACAAAAGATTTCCTACTGGACTATAAATCACGAGCAACTGAAGTATGGCTGACCCAATTACCGTACCAATCAGGATTTTATTGGTAAACAATCCTAACTTAAATAATGAAATATGTTCGGAGCGGTTATTCAGAGCATGAACTAACTGCGAAAAAGACAGCGTGGTGAAAGCCACCGTTCTAGCAATATCATCGTTAAAATCAATATCAATAATTAAAAAAGCCAACAAGGCTGCCGTCCCCATGATGAATCCTTCAATAACCATGTCTCTCCAGCGTCTACGGGTCAATATTCCCTCTTTCGTATTTCGAGGTGGTTGAGACATCACATCGAGTTCAGCAGGATCCATGCCTAATGCCAGAGCAGGGAGCCCGTCGGTAACGAGATTAACCCACAGCAACTGAATCGGAAGTAATGGTGAGGGAAATCCTAGTAAGATCGCAAAGAAAACAATAAAAATCTCCGAAATATTACAGGAAATAAGATATCGAATAAATTTAACAAGGTTGGCATAGATGATTCGACCTTCTTCAACCGCTTTAACGATAGTGGCATAATTATCATCTTCTAGCACCAAATCAGCTACTTCACGGGTGACGTCTGTCCCCTCAATTCCCATCGCCACACCGATATCACCCGCTTTTATCGCTGGCGCATCATTTACCCCATCACCAGTTACCGCAACCTTAGCGCTGAATTCTTTCTGAATTAACTTAACTAAGCGTAGTTTTTGGTCTGGATTAACACGGGCGTAGACAGAAATATGTTCTAGCTTTTTGATAAGCTCATCATCAGAAATGTTCGCCAGCTCAACCCCAGTCATCACTTGTGATTCATCTTCGACCAACTGTAGCTCTTTGGCTATAGAAAAAGCTGTTAATTTATGATCACCTGTAATCATCACCGTTCTAATTCCTGCTTCCTTAGCAAGCTGTAACGCAGCTGCGGCTTCTGGACGAAGTGGATCACGTTCACCAACTAGGCCAATAAAATTAATGCCCTGTGGTAGTTGTGTATGATCAAAACCAAGCGCTTCCCATTCACGTAACGGCAGCGTTCGGTAGCCAAATCCAAGTGTACGTAACCCTTGATGGGCTAAATCTTCCATATGATCCTGCCACCTAGTTTTTTCATTTGAATTTGAAAGATCCAGCACAACCTCAGGTGCCCCTTTGACAAAAATAGTCACTTCGTCAGAACCTTTCTTTTGATGCACCGTCACCATGTATTTATTTTCGGAATCAAATGGGATCTCGTATAGCATCTCATACATGTCCCGTAATTCTTCAATCTCGACTCCAAATTCTTTGGCCGCAATAAGCAAAGCTACTTCCGTCTGATCCCCTACTTCTGTAAGTTCACCACTACCATGTTCAGTGATTGAAGCGTCTGAATTCAGCACACCTGCGGTCAACAGTAATTGCAGTTCGGGCGAACGTTCCATCTTTAGATCCGCAACACTTCCTTGTATATCGCGAAGAACAATCTGCGCTACTCGAATTTTATTCTGAGTCAGCGTTCCCGTTTTATCACTACAAATAAAGGCTGTAGCCCCCAGTGTTTCTACAGCCGGCAATTTTTTTACAATTGCATTTTTGGATGCCATTCGGGTTACTCCCAAACGCAAAACAATCGTCACTACTGCCGGAAGTCCCTCTGGGATAGCCGCGACCGCTAAGGCTACTGCAGTCAAAAACATTTCTACGGGTTCAGCCGTATGAATCCAAATACCAACCGCAAAAACGATCAAGATGATGATACCCGCAGCTAAGGAAAGCCGTTTTCCAACCAAATTCAACTCAGCCTGTAATGGTGTTTGGGTTTTTTCTTGAGAAGCTAATAGGGTAGATATTTTGCCTACTTCAGTTTCTTCTCCCGTGGCAACAACAACAGCTGTTCCTTGACCTCGAGAGACAATGGTATCTTTAAAAACCATATTTTTTTGATCCCCGAGCGCAAGATGATCCCGTTCAATCGCATCTACAGTTTTATCAACAGGCAGTGATTCTCCAGTCAAAATAGCCTCTTGAGTGGCAAGGTTAAAAGTCTCAATAATCCGCGCATCCGCTGGGACTTTGTCCCCTGCTGTCAAAATGACAACATCTCCCGGTACAAGATCAGTAACCGCAATCTGTTGTTTTTCCCCATCCCGAAGAACGATCGCAAATAGAGCAGACATCTTTTTTAAGGCCTCAAGCGATTTCTCAGCTTTATATTCTTGAACAAAACCCAATACTCCATTGATCACGACAATAACCAAAATGACGATAGCATCTAGATATTCACCCAAAGCAAAAGAAATGACTGTGGCTACAATTAATGTAACTACTAATAAGTCGGTAAATTGTTTGATTATACGGATGATTAGGGATTCTCTTTCTGGCTCTGGAAGCTCATTCGGACCAAACTCTTCGAGTAGCTGTTGCGTTTGTTCACGGGAAAGACCTGTCTCTCTATTAGTCTTAAGCTCATCAATAACAGAATCGGCAGTTTTTGAATACCACATACTGTAATAATCTTACCAGATTACTGCTTGCTGAAAATACCTAACAAGTAATGTAAAATAACCTCAAGATTTGGTAGTAATAGATTGTGCTATACAGCAATTGAGCCGACATAGCTCAACGGTAGAGCAACGGTATCGTAAACCGTAGGTTGCCGGTTCAAGTCCGGCTGTCGGCTCCATCACGACCAAATAGAGAACCACTGTCCACATGAATGTCATGAATAAATTTACACAACGCAAATCAAAACAAACTCGCAAATACACGTATG
>JAGQKX010000015.1 GCA_020429905.1 candidate division WWE3 bacterium | reverse complement strand
TTCATCTCCTGGATATTCGTATTTGCTTAACAGCTCACGAATTTCTACCTCAACTAAATCTGCAAGTTCTGGATCATCAACCATGTCCATTTTGTTCATAAACACGATCAACTTTGGCACATTAACTTGGTGAGCCAAAAGAATATGTTCACGAGTTTGTGGCATTGGACCATCTGCGGCGGAAACGACCAAAATCGCTCCATCCATTTGTGCAGCACCCGTAATCATGTTCTTGATATAGTCTTCGTGTCCGGGTGCATCTACGTGTGCGTAGTGTCGTGTATTTGTTGTGTATTCTACGTGTGTAATGTTAATGGTAATACCACGTTCTCGCTCTTCTGGAGCCTTGTCAATGTTTTCAAACGGTACGTATTCGGATAACCCCTCGTCGTGCAAAACTTTCGTAATTGCAGCGGTTAAAGTAGTTTTACCGTGGTCTACGTGACCGATTGTTCCAATATTAACGTGTGGTTTATCTCTGTTAAAGGTTTCTTTTGCCATTTATTTCACCACCTTTCCAATATATCCTCTTAGAACCGTAATTCTTGGATAAATAGGATGTCGTTGTAAATTATAACACCCCTTATTCTTCATTCTCATCAGGTTTTAAGCCTGAAATAATCTTATCGGCTATATTTGTGGGAACTTCTTGATAGTGTGACGGAACCATGCTGAAGGTCGCACGACCTTGCGTCATGCTTCGCAGAGAGGTTGCGTAGCCAAACATTTCTGATAGTGGAACTTTGGCATCAATAATATGGGCGTTACCACGGGGCATACTCTGTTCAACCTGACCACGCTTACTTCCCAAATCTCCAATCACATCTCCCATAAATTCTTCTGGCGTGACGACTTCAAGATTCATGATCGGTTCCAGCAATACTGGGTTAGCAATTCTACAGGCTTCGCGAACTGCCATAGATCCTGCGATTTTAAAAGCTACTTCGGATGAGTCCACATCGTGATAGGAACCATCAAAAAGAGTGATTTTTACATCAGTCAACGGATATCCAGCTTTCACCCCATTATCAAGCGCTTCGTTAACACCTTTTTCTACTGGGGCAATATATTCGTTAGGGATTGAACCACCTTTAATTGCGTTGACAAATTCTCGACCGGAACCCCTTTCCAATGGTTCAAGCTTAATCACCACATGTCCGTATTGACCACGACCACCGGATTGTTTGATATATTTACCTTCGTGTTTATCGAGTGTTTTTGTAACTGTTTCCCGATAGGCTACCTGCGGTCGTCCAACATTAACCTCAACTCCAAACTCACGCTTCAACCGATCAACCATAATTTCAAGGTGTAATTCTCCCATTCCAGAAATAAGTACTTGACCAGTATCTTCATCGGTTTTAAGGACAAACGTAGGATCTTCTTCTTGTAGTTTACGTAGAGATTCACCAAGTTTATCACGGTCAGCTTTTGATTTTGGCTCAATAGAAAGAGAAATAACTGGATCTGGGAACGTAATTTCACCTAAAGCAATCGGTCTATCCGGAGCAGTAATAGTATTTCCTGTTGAGGCATCTTTCAATCCAACCGCAGCGGCGATTTCTCCGGCAGAGACTTCCTTAACTTCTTCTCGATGGTTTGCATGCATCAATACAATTCGTCCGATTCGTTGCTTGTCGTTTCGGTTTACGTTAAGAATCGTATCACCTGCGTTTAACTGTCCTGAGTAAACCCTAAAGTAAGCAAGTCGTCCAACGTATGGATCCGTTTGTACTTTGAAGACAAGTGCCGTAAACGGCTCTTTGACATCAGGCTTACAGACAACTTCTTCATCGGTATCTACATTTACTGCTGTTACTGGAGGTACATCATTAGGTGATGGAAGGTACCAAACGACCGCATCTAATAATGGTTGTACACCTTTATTTTTCAACGAAGATCCTGCCAAAACCGGAACAATTTCATTATGAACCACAGCTTTTCGCAGAGCTGCTCGCAATTCGTCAAATGTAGGTTCTTCTCCACCAAGATATTTTTCGAGCAATGCGTCATCTTGCTCACAAATTTTTTCTACCAATTCTTCACGAAGTGATTCAACCTGATCCACCATATCTTCAGGTATGGCAGTTTCCTCAAATTCAGCCCCTAAAGATTCATCCTTCCAAACGATGGCTTTACGAGTTAGGAGATCAACGATTCCGACAAAATCACTCTCAGCGCCAATTGGAATATTGTACGCCATGGCAGGGACACCCAAACGTTCGCGAATCTCGTTCAGAGTTTCGAAATAGTCGGCTCCCAGTTTGTCCATTTTATTCACAAAAAGAATTCGAGAAACGTTATATTTGTCCGCTTGTCGGGATACAGTTTCCGTCTGGGACTGTACGCCTTCTTCGGAGTCGAATACCATGACCGCTCCATCTAACACACGCAAGGATCGTTCTACTTCAGCGGTAAAATCTAAGTGTCCTGGAGTATCAATAATGTTAATTCGGGTGTCTAACCAAAAAGTAGTTGTCGCTGCGGACGTAATGGTAATTCCTCGTTCTCTTTCCTGTTCCATCCAATCCATAGTTGCCTCACCTTCATGCACTTCCCCGATCTTATAGCTTCTCCCCGTATAATACAGTACACGTTCTGTGGTTGTAGTTTTACCGGCATCAATATGGGCGATGATTCCGATATTACGAATCTTTTCGATTGGATAGTGTTTTACTTCAAATGACATAAAAAAATTCGAATTCGATACTAAAATTCATCTTTAATTCGAAATTCATCTTCATACGCTCAATTTCGAACCAAAAATAGACAATGCTACTTGTTTAAAATTTCGTAATCGAAGTTCGAATCAATTAGTAAATCGACAGTATCAGTCGCCGATCACTATAACAAAAAAGCTCATACGGGTCAATAAATCAGTCGGGGCTTACCACTTAAAGTGAGCAAATGCTCGATTTGCTTCCGCCATTTTATGAACATTATCCCGCATCTTAATAGCTTCGCCTTCACCATTGAACGCTGAGACGAGTTCCGTCATCAGCAAAGTAGACATATCTTTTCCGTTTCGTGAGCGTGCCGAGTTAATAATCCACCGTGTCGCAAGCATCTCTTTTCTTTCGGTACGTACGGGCATTGGCACTTGAAAGGTTGCTCCACCTACTCGGCGTGATCTAACCTCGATCGTAGGAGCAACATTCCTTAGGGCTGTTTCGAATACCACAAGCGGTTCTACGCTAAGCTGCTCGCCAGCTTGTTCAATAGCATCATAGACAATACGTGCGGCAAGGTCCTTCTTACCATCCAACATTAATTTATTGATGAATCGTTGAAGTTGTTCTGAACCGTATCGTGCATCTGGTTGTGGTTTTCTTAGTTTAGGTTTCTTTGCTCTCATAGTAATTAAGCACCAGTGTTCTTCACACGGGCACGTTTAGTACCGTATTTGCTGCGGCTTGATGAACGGCCATCAACTCCCGCTGTATCTAACGCTCCTCGAACAATATGATATTTTACACCTGGTAAGTCTTTCACACGTCCGCCTCGAACTAAAACTACACTGTGTTCTTGAAGGTTATGGCCTTCACCTTGAATATACGCCGTAATTTCTTTTCGGTTACTCAAACGCACACGCGCTACTTTACGCAAAGCAGAGTTTGGCTTCTTCGGTGTCATAGTTTTAACGGCAATACAGACACCACGCTTGAATGGATTACTGGTAGGAACCGTCTTACGTTGGATAGAATTCCATGTTCCCCGTAATGCAGTTGATTTGATCTTTTTCAGTTTTGAGCTACGTCCTTTTCGAACGAGTTGATTTATTGTTGGCATATTATTCTTCAGCTGATTCTTCTTCATCAACTGTTTCTTCAATTTCCGGTGTCTCTTCTACCACCTCATCCGCAACCGCTGCCATCTCTTCAAGTTCTTCTTCGGCTTCTTCAGCTAAAAGAGATTCCTTCGTCGGAATAAGTTTCCCAATGATAACATTTTCTTTCAAGCCTTGCAGGTAGTCGATTTGCGGTCGCATGTTAACCGCTGTCTGCGCTAAGACATTTGTCGTTTGAACGAACGATGCTGCCGATAACCACGATTCAGTGAGTAATGATGCTCTTGAAATACCTAATAATACTTGCTTGAAAGTAGCCTCTGTACCATCGTTTTCTTTAACTTTAGCGTTTGCTTCTTCAACATCAGCAGTTAGTACGTATTCTCCTGGCATGAAGTCGGTTGAACCTGGATCCACAACTCGGACTTTTGCACTCATTTTCCTGATAATGAGTTCTATGTGTTTATCATGGATGACTACACCTTGATTCTTATACACTCTTTGAACCTCTTTGAGAAGATACATCTGCGCTGCTAACAACCCTTTTAAGTCAAGGACCTCGTCAAGATCCAAACTTCCTGAAGAAATTCGCTCACCAGCTTCGATCACTTGACCATCTTGAACTGCAAGATCCATTGTTGTTGGTACCTTATAAATACGCTCTTCTTCGACTTTCTTACCGTCAATTTCTTCAGTGGCACTAATCGTTACCGTATATTCATCATCGGCTTCTTCGACAGTGACTTTACCCGACAGATCGGCCAAAATACCTGCCTGCTTTGGAGTTCGAGTTTCAAGCAATTCTTCAGCTCGAGGCAACCCTTGAGTGATGATTTCACCTTTTTGCGCAGCACCGGAAACGTGGAATGTTCGCAATGTAAGCTGTGTGCCTGGTTCACCAATTGACTGAGCCGCCATAATTCCGACCGCCGAACCAAGTTCTACCTGTTCAGTGGTTCCGGGGTCAGCACCGTAACATTTTGCACAAACACCTTGCTCACTTTCACAAGTAAGTAAACTAAATACCGGAACTTCTGCAACTCCAGCTTCTACAATATCGCTTACGATTTCGCGTGTAATCAGCGTATTCTTCCGGGCAATAATATCTCCAGTTTCTGGGTTTTTAACGGTGTCCGCCGTCACTCGTCCCAAAATTCTTTCAGCCATTGGCCAATCTTCCACATCTGACACTTCTTTAATCACAATGTGCTGTTTAGTTCCACAGTCATCTTCACGAATCAAGATGTCGTGAGCAACATCGACAAGACGTCGAGTCAAATATCCAGCACTAGCTGTTAAAAGCGCGGTATCGATCAAACCTTTTCGTCCACCGATTGCTCCAAGGAATCCTTCGAATGATGTTGATCCTTCGATGACGCTTGATTTAATCGGCGTTTCTAAAATTCTTCCTGCAGAATCTGTCATCATTCCGCGCATGGCTTCGATTTGTCGGAGTGTATCTGGGTTTGCCTTAGATCCTTTTGATTTGATAATCATACCGACTGGGTTATAGGGATCCATTCTGTCGACTGCAATATCGGTAATTTCGCTTTGTACTTCTTCCCAAACATTGATGGTCTGACGATATCGTTCACGCTCAGTGGTCAATCCGCGTTGGTAGTTCTTATCAACTTCTTCTAACTTCTTGTACGCTTCTTGGATTAATCTTTCTTTTTGATCGGGTACTTCAAAATCAAAAACTGAGAACGAAATACCAGGCCAGGTTGAGTGTTCTTTACCAAGATCTTTCAAACTGTCGATAAGAAGCACCGTTTCATTAATCCCTACCTCTGTTGCACAGGTTGCAACGACTTTTCTCATGGCTGAACGGTCGATGGTTTGGTTCATGAAACGAAGCTGTTCCGGTAGGATGTTGTTAAACAGAATACGGCCGACAGATGTTTCTAATTTTTCACCATTAATGTAAACATAAATCTGAGCTTGGTGTGAAATAAGTCCTCGCTGCAATGCTGCAATAGCATCTTCTGGTTGATAGAAGACTGCCCCTTCTCCTTTTCGATCAGGAAGAATGGCTGTTAAATAGTAGAGACCCAAAGTGAATTCAATCTTCATGTCCACAATTGGAGCTGAATCTGCAAGTTTAAGTAGGTTTTGACGGGCCATCATGCGCTCCCGAGCCTCTTCGATAGCCGGTTGCGATAACGGTACATGTACTGCCATTTGGTCTCCATCGAAGTCTCCGGCGAAACCTGCCATCACCGCTGGATGCATCTGAATCGCTCGTCCTTCAATAAGGATAGGGAAAAATGCCTGGATGTTTTGTCGGTGCAAGGTTGGTGCACGGTTAAGCAATACGGGATGCTCGTGCGTAACTTCTTCCAAGATATCCCATACTTCGTCACCTCTATCTTCTAGAACATTCTTAGCGCTCTTTAAGTTTGGTGCATAACCACGCATGATCAATTCTCGAAGGACAAATGGTTTAAATAATTCCAGTGCCATTTCTTTTGGCAATCCAACTTGATCTAGCGTCAAACTTGGTCCAACCACAATCACACTTCGTCCAGAATAGTCGACACGTTTACCTAAGAGGTTTTGTCTGAATCGTCCCTGTTTACCACTCAACATATCTGACAAACTTCTATACTTCTTTCGAGCACGGGTATTCTTAGAACGGCTACCCTCGATGAGTGAATCAACCGCTTCCTGAAGCATGCGCTTTTCGTTTTGGAGAATAATTTCTGGCGCTCCAAGTTGGATAAGTTCCTTCAAGCGGTTATTTCTGTTGATGACGCGTCGATATAGGTCGTTAAGATCTGACGTAGCAAATCTTCCACCTGGTAACTGAACCATTGGACGTAACTCTGGTGGAATAACAGGCAAAGTAGTGAAAATCATCCAGTCTGGTTTGATTCGAGCCTCTTGAAAACCTCTTAATGCACGGATACGTCGGATAATCTTCTTCTTTCGAACCTTAGAATTTGTTTCTCCATCCTTCTCAAGTTGGGCGATTTCTGCGTCCATGTCCATATTTTTTAAAGTTTCTAGAACGGCTTCAGCTCCCATGCGAATCGTCATAAATCCACCAACATCGTCTGTATTATCAACAGCAAACGGATCATAGATACCCCAGAATTCTAACTGAGCCAAATCTACTTCACTCACGACGGTTCGTGGTTCCAACCCCTTGATAAGTTTCTTAATATCACTGAAGGAATCTTCGAGCTCATCATGCTGAGCAACCATCTCCTGACGGATGAGAAGAATCGAGCGGCGGGCATCATTTTCGATATCCTGAATCTTAAGTTCTCCTGCTTCAGTTAATTTCTTTGATTCTGATTTGATCGTTTCGATTTTTTGATCTCGCTCTCCTGAAATTTCGGCAATACGTGTATTTGTTTCTTCTTCGACTTCTTTTTTGCGCGTTTCCATTCGCTCTTCAAGGTTATCTAAGACTTCCTGTTTCTTTTCTTGATTAACATCAATTACTAAGTAGTCTACAAAATAGATGACACGTTCGAGGCTTTTTGGTGCCACATCAAGAACTAACGATAAAATATTTGGAGAGCGTCGGAAATACCACGTATGTACTACTGGAGAGGATAGTGTAATATGTCCCATTCGTTCGCGTCGTACTCGAGAAAGGGTAACTTCGACTCCACACTTATCACAAACGACGCCTTTATAGCGAATTCTCTTATATTTACCACAATAACACTCATAGTCTTTGGTTGGCCCGAAGATACTTTCTGAGAATAAACCATCTTTCTCAGGTTTGAGCGTTCGATAATTGATCGTTTCCGGTTCAAGTACTTCACCATACGACCAGGACATAATGTCATCTGGCGAAGCAAGATTAAGTTTTAATGCGTCAAAATCTGTATTACCTTTCATAGGTTAATCATCGTCAGATGAGTTTATCACATCTGAACGTTCTCCATCTTCTCTAATTGCCTCAACATCTAACCCTAATGCATTCAATTCTTTAACCAAGAGTTTAAAGGCCTCTGGTAAGCGTGCTTCTGGAACGGCCAAACCTTTGATAATTGATTCGAATGCTTTTGATCGACCTCGAACATCGTCTGACTTGAGTGTCAACATTTCTTGCAACATGTGTGCTGCGCGATGTGCCTCAAGAGCCCACACTTCCATTTCTCCGAGTCGTTGTCCACCCATCTGAGATTTACCACCAAGCGGTTGTTGAGTCACTAATGAGTATGGTCCGGTTGACCGTGCGTGCATCTTATCTTTCACTAAGTGGTGCAACTTCATGATTTGAGCATATCCAACCGCCACTGCGTTCTCTAATGGTTCTCCGGTACGTCCATCGTATAACGTAACCTTACCACTCGTATCAACCCCAGCCTTTTCCAGTAACCCCTGTAATACATCCAACGCGATCTTATCGAACGCAGGCACGGCGTAGTATTCATCAAGGTGGTGAGCTGCCCAACCAAGGTGCGCCTCTAAAATTTGCCCCATGTTCATACGTTGCAGGATCGAAATCGGGTTCAAACACATTTGAACCGGAGTTCCATCTTCCATGTATGGCATATCTGCTTCTGGGAAGACACGAGCAATGACACCTTTTGAAGCGTGTTTACCGGCGATTTTGTCACCGACTTCAATTTTACTCATGTGAGCGACTTTCACCTTAATAACCTCTAATACCCCCGGACCGAGCTTATCGCCCTTGTTCTTTGAAAGCCTCTGGATGCTAATGACTTTACCACTATCACCATGTGAAACTCGAAGTGATGTATCCCGAACCTCGCGTGATTTCTCTCCGAAAACGGCACGTAGCAATCGTTCTTCTGGGGTAAGTTCAGTCACTCCTTTGGGAGCAATTTTACCAACCAAAATATCTCCGGGACCAACTTCTGCACCAATAATAACCAAACCATCATCGTCAAGGTTTTTAAGAATCTCTTCCGACACGTTTGGAATATCTCTCGTAATCTCTTCAGGCCCAAGTTTAGTATCCATTACCTGTACGTCATATTCTTTAATATGAATGGAAGTTAATAGATCTTCTTTGAGAACCTCTTCTGAAAGCAATACCGAGTCTTCATATGAATACCCATCCCACGGTACGAAGGCAATGAGAAGATCTCTTCCTAAGGCCATTTCACCACCAACATGAGAAGGCCCATCAACCAATGATTGTCCCTTCTTTACCTTATCTCCAACTTTCACACGTACAGTCTGATTGAAACAGGTATTGCTGTTTGTGCGCATAAACTTGGTTAACTTATATTCATCTACCCCATCACCGGTGTTAACGATAATCTTTGAACCGTCTGCGTATAAAACTTCTCCGGCGTTCTTAGCCAAAATAGTTCGGCTTCCATCGGCAATAATATTTTTTTCCACACCCGTACCAACTCTACTTGCTGTTGGGTTGACGAGAGGTACAGCTTGTTTAGACATGTTCGAAGCGATCAACGCTCGAGCACCTACATCTGAAGACAAAAATGGAACCGTAGCAGCGGATGTGCCTACCATTACCGAAGGATGTGCATCGACGTAATCCACCATGTTTGCCGCTACCGAAATAAATGTTCCTTGATATCGAACAGGAATACGTTCCTCAAGGATTTTACCTTTATCATCAGTCTCAACAGTAGCTTCCGCAATTCTAAATTTTTCTTCATCAGTCGCATCTAGGTAGACGATTTCGTCAGTTACAAACGAACCCTTATCAGTTTGCTCCACTCTTCGGTAGGCTGCCTCTAAGAAACCAAATTCATTAACTCTAGAATATAAAGAAAAGTGTACATTCAATCCAATGTTTGGACCTTCCGGCGTCATAATCGCATCGACTTTACCATAGTGAGAAGGCTTAACGTCTCGAACGGGAGCACCTGCTCGTTCTCGGGTTAAACCACCAGGACCCGTTGCAGTAATAGTCCGTAGATGTTCTAACTCGGCGAGTGGATTTGTCTGTTGTAAAAATTGAGACAACTGGCTGCTGCCGAAAAACTCGTTAATAGCGGCAATAATCACGCGTGCGTTGACAAGTGTTGTTGGGGATAGCGGTTTTCCAGGTACACGACCAGTCGAAAGTCTTTCGCGAATTAATTTCTCTAAACGAGCAAACCCAATACGCATGCTTTGCTGAATCAATTCACCAACGAGTCGTACCCGACGATTGCCCAAGTGGTCAATATCGTCGCCGTCCTCTTGGGTAATATGAAGCCGAACCAATTCACTGAGCACTTCTAACAAATCCTTTTTCTGAAGAATATTTTCATCGAGGGAGACCTCTTTATCAGTCACACCAAGTCGACGATTTAATTTATATCGGCCAACCTTACCCAAACTGAAACGACGAGCTGTAAGGAATGTCTCCTCAAAATAACTCTTAGCGTTTTCTAAAATCCGAGGATCTCCGGGTCGCATCTTGCTATAAATATCCAAAAACGCTTCATTTTGATTTTCCGGGTCAAATTCAACTACCGTGTTTTGATAAATTTCACGCGCCGTATCTGTGCCCAACGCCGCATCAACCTCGGCAAATGTTTCGGCAATTTGTTTGGAAGAAATATCAAAAGATTTTAAGAAAGAGGTAATGGAAATTTTTCGGCCGCGATTAATTCTTGCCCAAACAACTTCGTTTCTATCAATCTCGAACTCGACCCACGCACCACGTTCTGGACGAATTGCTGCGGTATAGGCTCGTCGAGAAACACGAGCATCGAATGTACCCTCAAAGAAAACACCCGGTGAACGAGTTAGCTGACTTACCACAATTCGCTCGTTACCGTTAATAATGAACGTCCCGCGATCGGTCATCATGGGGATATCACCTAAAAAGACTTCTTGGGTTTCTTCAAAATTCTCTTGTAAATCGTAGAGAGTAGCCTTTGCCTGAAGACCAATGGAATATGAAAGTCCCCGGTCAATCGCTTCTTACGAGGTAATGGTTGATTCATCAAATGACAAATCTTTAATGTCTAGCTTAAAAGCTTCATTAATATAAACAAAAATTGGGAGGATTTCATCGACGGACTGCTGAATACCATTTTC
>JAGQKX010000157.1 GCA_020429905.1 candidate division WWE3 bacterium | reverse complement strand
AGAGTCGAGGCCATTTGATGACTAATGCTTCAAAGTTTTTGTTATTGTTGGTGAGTTCCTGAAAAAACTTAGATTTCGGTTTTTCTCTAAAATAGAGTGTATAGTCGTTCTCTGTATCGATTTTCGCTAACGCATTAATCACGTGATATGAATAATTCTCGGTTCCGGTCCGTTCATCAATGTTCACTCTGGAGGCATCGATCCCAATGTGCATACAGGTATTGTAGCAAAACCCCAGCACACATCAATTGCAAATATCTACTGATATAATCAAATCAGACATGCGTAATCTTGAATCATTGCTTTTGAAACTCTATACGCCACACGAGGTAGGCACACTTATTGAGTCGATCCCCGAAACCACTCTGCAGTCATCGTCATTTGAGCCAGATTGGTACAAGCACCTCCAGCTGTATGTTACCTATCCTTTTTCATTCTGCGATGCACAAGGATGTGGACTCGCCCAACTTGAAGAAAAAATCCCAGAAATAAAAAACCTTGGTGTAAATGCCATTCATGTCTTACCTCCTTTTAAATCTCCGTTGGTAGATAATGGGTTTGATATTAGTGATTTTTTGACTATTCGCGATGAGATCGGCGGAAATGATGCATTCACCTCGTTTTTGAATACAGCCAAAGAGAATAATCTCCATGTTTTTTTGGACCTAGTGCTGAATCACGTCTCCGATCAACACGAATGGTTCCAAAAAGCCATAACCGGTGACCCAAAATACCGAGAATATTTTGTCTATTCTCAAGATAAACCGGCTTTTGTTTCGCTCATCGAGAATGAAGACGGTAAATATGCTCGCTATCTAATCAACGGTGCAGAAAAGGATATTTATATTGTTTTCCCCGACCAAGTAGGCGAAATTCCTCATTGGACCCAACAGAAAGATGGCTATTGGTACTACCATACGTTTTATCCCCAACAAATAGACCTCAACTGGGAAAATCCAAATGTCTTTATGGAGTTCAGCAAGATTATTCTGCACTGGTCTCGTCTCGGTATCAGTTTTCGACTAGATGCTATTCCATACATTGGCAAACGATGGGAGGAAGGCATGACAGATTCCAACGAACGTACCCATGTAATTATCCAGGCATTGCGTACCTTGATTGAGCAGCCTGGAAATACTAGTACATTTTTAGTTGAGACAAATCGAGATTATGATGAGCTGAAACCATATTTCGGAAACCAACAAACGCGTGAAGCAGATCTGGCGTACAATTTTCAACTCACTGAAGCCATTTGGACGGCATTGATCCTCGATGATTCAAATTTTATTTGGGAAACCTTGGATCAGATGAAACACTATACTGATTGGGCCCAGTGGGTTACTTTTTTACGCAATCATGATGAACTAACGC
>JAGQKX010000156.1 GCA_020429905.1 candidate division WWE3 bacterium | reverse complement strand
TAAATAGAAGAGACTGATGATAACTTGGCCGGGTTCGATAACCACTGAGCTCAAATCAATAGGCAATGGAAATTGAGCTGTAGCGTAATGAAAAATCCCGACTGCCGATGCAGCTAGAACAGCCATTTGAGTAAAGATAACTCCCGTGAGCCCGATGATTTTGCCCCAAATGAGCTCCTTGGGAGTCAAGATCGATAGGATAATCTCGATCATCCGCGTTTCTTTTTCTTCGGAAACGCTCATCAGAAGAAAGTTTGTTGCCAAAAAGATTAATAGAAAGTATATGATAATTGAAACAATCGGGACAACGAGATCTTGGAGGGCAAACACGACTTCTTCGCCTTGATCATACGTTGTACTCTGAACAGTAAACCCTTGCTGAAATCGGGCTAATTTGGACTGGTTGCTTATTTCGGCTAAGATACTTTGACGAGCAATTTCTGATGCAGGACCGTTGAATCGTGAACGTGACACAATGCCGGTATCAGGTGCGTATACATAAATTTCTCCGGTGCTGAGGATATCGGTGGGATATATAAAAAGCGCATCAATTTCACCGTTTTTAATTTTTTCAATATTGCTATCCACGTCAGTTCCTTTCTGAAAAGGCCCAACGTATTGTGTCTCTTTGATAATACCCGCCTGGTCAATAATAACAATTGAATCGACATTCGCTGCTTCTTCTTGAACTTTTCTCTCAGCCTCTTGGGAAGAGTAACCAGAAACAAAAGAAAGTACGATCATGAGCAATGGAAACAAAAAAGTGGAAATCCAGAAAGATTTTTTTCTCACTACTTTGATATATTCTCGTTTGGCAACGAGGTTGATATTATGCATCATGCTGTTGTGATATTTCGATGAAAATATCATGTAATGACGGTGCTGAAACTTCAAGCCGTTGAAGGGTTACATTATTTTTTATCAGGTAAGCAACGATCATATTAGGATCAGTATCCCCTACTGGAGTAATCGTAGCTGAACGATTTTCGATGTGAGCCGAATATAACTGAGGATTTTGGGGAATTTCACCTTCAAACCTAATATGTAGCGTGTTTGTCCCAAATTGTTGTTTAACCGTCTCTACTTCACCATAGAGCTTGCGTTGGCCGTTTTTAATCATCACTAACCGATCAGCGATTTTTTCAACTTCCTCCATCTGATGAGTAACAAAAATAATGGTAGAACCATTTTTATTAAGATCTAAGAGTATGTCCATCAGTAATGTGCGATTGAGCGGATCAAGACCTTTTGTCGGTTCATCAAGTATTAGTAGCTCTGGACTATTGATAATAGTAATACCAAGTTGAATTTTTTGCTGTTGACCTGAAGATAACTTCTTTATTTCGAGATTTGCCTTGTCTAATAGATCAACTTTTTCTAAATACTCCAGAGCCCAATGAGTAGCAGTATCTGATGATAATCCTTTTAAGGCACCAAAATAGACCAGGGTTTCTAACACTCGCGAAGTGGTATATAATCCACGCTCTTCAGGAAGATATCCAA
>JAGQKX010000155.1 GCA_020429905.1 candidate division WWE3 bacterium | reverse complement strand
ATCGGCTGCAATCGCCCAATATCTCAATAGACTTGAAAAATCTGGCTTGATTGAGAAGCAGACCGATCAAGATGATAAACGTATAAGTCGAATTTTTGTCTCTGATAAAGGGAGAAAAGAACTTAAGCCGATCAAAAAAGTATTTAGTGAACGCTTTGGTGAGATACTCTCTCCCCTCTCACACGAGGAATTAGATCAACTTATCGTGCTTCATCGGAAGATATTAGCTAGTTTGGAAGCAAAACATACGCATGAAAATTCTTAATTATCTTAAACCATACACGCTGAAGATTATTTTACTCATTACCTTTACGGTAGGACAGGTTGCTGCTACATTAGCCTTGCCAGACTATACGGCCAAAATTGTTAACGACGGAATTATCGGCAGTGATCAACAAGCTATCGTGACTAATGGTCTGCTCATGTTAGGGATTGCGTTCTTAGGAGGTATCTGCACTGTTATCGCTGGGTTTTTGGCTGCACAAATTGGTACCGGATTTGCTCGAAATCTTCGGGCCGGACTTTTCACCAAAGTAGAGAGTTTTTCGTTAGCTGAACTTAATCGCTTTTCGACTTCATCGCTTATTACCCGTTCAACAAATGACGTACAGCAAATTCAAATGGTTATCGTTATGATGATGCGTTTAGTGCTGTCGGCGCCAATTACGGCCGTTTGGGCCGTCTATAAGGCATATCATGTTGCACCTGACATGAGCTGGATTATGGCTTTGGCCGTAGGGGTTCTGCTTACATTAGTTGTGATTATCTTTTCTGTGGCTATGCCCAAATTCCAATTAGTCCAAAAATTAACCGATAAACTTAATCTTGTGGCCCGAGAAAATCTTACCGGTATCAGGGTCATTCGGGCGTTTAATAAAGAAGCGCATGAACGAATGCGTCTGAATAACGTGAATACGGAGCTGACGCAAACAAATTTATTTATTGCCCGTATTGTTGCGTTGATGCAGCCAATAATGTTTTTGATTCTTAACCTCTTGAGTGTGGGAGTTATTTGGGTTGGAGCCCATCTGATTAGTGATTACACGCTTGGTATTGGGGAAATGCTGGCTTTTATGCAATACGCCATCCAGGTAATTATTTCGTTCTTACTTATTTCTATTGTCTTTATTATGGTTCCTCGAGCATGGGTATCGGTCAGACGTGTCGCAGAAGTGCTTGGTTTAGAAACAATCATTACTGATCCTCGCGAATCCAAAATTCCCGCGACAAAATCAGGAATGATTGAATTTAAAAACGTAACGTTTGGATATAACCAAGCAGAGACTCCGGTGTTAGAAAATATTAGTTTCATTGCTCAACCAGGTCAGACGACCGCTTTCATCGGAAGTACGGGAAGCGGTAAGT
Organism: candidate division WWE3 bacterium; assembly: GCA_020429905.1. Classification (GTDB taxonomy): domain Bacteria; phylum Patescibacteriota; class 4484-211; order 4484-211; family JAGQKX01; genus JAGQKX01. The sequence goes on along the minus strand of JAGQKX010000155.1, from coordinate 231 downwards.
CGACATTGATTAACTTGGTGCCACGTTTTTATGATGTGTTGTTTGGTGAGGTATGTATTGATGGGGTAAATGTAAAAGATATGTCTTTACATGAGCTTCGTGCTCGCATTGGTTATGTTCCGCAAAAGGCCGTGCTTTTTTCGGGAACAATTGCGAGCAATATTTCATACGGGACAGAAGATGCAACAGAAGAACAAATAGCCCAGGCGGCTGAGATTGCCCAAGCAGCCG
>JAGQKX010000154.1 GCA_020429905.1 candidate division WWE3 bacterium | reverse complement strand
TATGATGGAGTTAACAAACATAAAACTATAATTGGAGATGGTTCATCAACGGGAAGTAATTCTGTATTGGTAGCTCCAGTAACCCTTGGCAAAAATGTATATGTCGGCGCCGGATCGGTTGTAACAAAAGATGTTCAAGATAACGCTCTTGCAATTACACGCGCGCCACAAAAAGTGATTCCAGATTGGAGTAAGAAGCAGAAATAATGGCTCCACAAAGTCTAATTGAACAGATTGGAGGAGAATCTGTAATTCGAATTCTGGTAGATAAGTTCTATGACTATATGGATCAACTCCCAGAAGTTGAAGTAATCAGAAAACTCCACCAAGAGGACCTAACTGAGGCTCGAGAAAAGCTTTTTGAATTTTTAGTTGGCTGGAGTGGCGGTCCTCCCCTGTATATTTCAAAATATGGCCACCCAAGACTTCGGATGAGACACATGCCTTTTCCCATAGGCGAGAAAGAGCGTGATCAGTGGATGCTGTGTATGAGAAAGGCTCTTGAAGATAGCGAAATAGATCCATCGGTAAAAGCTAGGCTAGATGGTCAGTTTTTACACATCGCTGATTTTATGAAAAATATTGATGGATAAATCGCTAAATCTATCAACTTTGAAAATATAGAAACTAAACCCAAGAGTCCTTAGCAAACACTGTTCAAAAAAAAGCTTGACGCGCCAAACCATATTTTGATATCACTTTTCCCTAGAAAATATGTACGATTTGTACATGTAGTCTTAATTGTCGTGTGCGTATAGGGGGGTCAGTATGTTAGGTAAGCATAATAGGCTTATATTCTCTTTTGTCTTTATTTTCTCCATTTTTTCAGCTCAAAATCTCTTTGCGGAAGTTGGTGATTCCTGTTCGAATCATGGACACCCCCCTCTTCTAATTAAATGTGAGGGCGACTCGTCAAGCCCATTTGGCAACGGAAGTTTAACCTGGTCCGATGTTGCACACTCAGCAGGGCTGTTTCTACAAGTGATTGAGCTAATGACTCAAACAGAACGTGATGCAACCACGAAATGTGAAACCGACAAGCAAACACAGCTAGCTACTAAGATGGCAGAATGCATGGTGATCTGCACAGTGCCGGAAAATCCAGATCTAAGCTGCGGTTCTCAGTTCATAGTTAGCGACAACAAAGCGTGTGAAGCAGAATGTGAATGGAAGCAGTATGGGCCGCTAGCGCATATTGCAAATATGCCAACCACCTACGAATGCGAATCTAGTGCTAGCGTTATCTTTGAATGCAACTGTGTTGGCACAGCAGAGCCAGAGACATTTTAAAAAAGTTAAAAAATTGAGAGGTAACAATGAAGATTTTAACTACAGTTACAAGCGTTCTAATTCTCTGTTCAACGGCATATAGCGACGCGTCGATTCCATGTGAAACTCAAGGAAAGCGTTATGAAATTGAAGGAGAAGGTGGCTCAGGATTTCAAATCGATAAATCTGACCATACCCAGGTGCCTTGGCAGCAAAAGTTAGATGAAGCAGAAGCAAATTGCGAAGCCGATATCCAAACCCAAACCTTAGCAAACGCGCTTGACTGTGTAGTCTTCTGTTCGCAGTGGATCTGCGATACACGCTATACGACAGATCAGTTTGAGTGCACTGCCACAAACGAAGATGT
>JAGQKX010000153.1 GCA_020429905.1 candidate division WWE3 bacterium | reverse complement strand
AACATAATGCCCCGTCGCATAGAAATCTGCACTAGATGTTTCCATCGCTTCATCAAAAAAAGCCCCAAACTTAATATGTTGGTTACAAAGAATGTCCGGGTTGGGTGTGCGGCCTTTTTTATACTCTTGGTAAAAATTTTCTAACACTTCTTCACGGTATTGCTGTATATAATCCATCGTCATCAGAGGAATTCCTAGCTTAGAAGCCACCGCTATTGCGTCTTTAAGATCAGCTTCTGACCGACACCCTGGAACATTGGGATAACACTTCAAAAAGACGGTTTGTACCTCAAAACCCGCCTCTTTCAGCATCCAAGCGGTCACCGCACTATCGACACCACCACTCAGACCCACCAGGACCTTTGAATTAATTCTGTTTTTTGTTAATAAATCAATCTCTTTTTGAATATTTTCGACCATGCCCTGATTATAATGCATCAGAGCAAAGATCAGTCACCAGAAACAAATGATTGTTCACACTGCTAATTTCCTGCCATGCTAGAATATTCCTATGGCAAAAGCAGGAGATTACGATTTTTATTGCGAAGAAGCATTGGTAAATAAAGACCAATTAGAAGTAGAGTACGAATCCCCTACTGTGATAGCATTTCATCACACACGTCCTATTGCCACCACCCATATCGTTGTGATCCCAAAAGAGCATATTCATGATTTACGATATATGGATACTCCTGAAAGGGAAGGTGTACTTCTTGAAATAATGAAGGTCGCCCGTGATATTCTTAAAAAAATCGACGTTGATACTGAAGGTGGTAGGATTGTCACAAATCTTGGAGCATTCCAAGATACTCCACATTTACACGTTCATATTATCGCAGGAGAAGCGCTCCGATAGATTATTTTTCGTTTTGCATCTTAAACATATTCGCTAGTTCTTCAGTTGTCGTCGTATCGATTCCTGTTCTGTCTTGGCGCAATTTTTTGAAACGCGGAAATCGTAGTGCCAGCCCACCTTCGAAATCTTTTTCTTGAATGATATTTTGAGCCGCTGTATGGATCGGAGATTTCGTAATTTCATCAGCACCGACCTCCACCACAAGGGCTGGCCGTATCCAAACGTCCGGAGTGAGATTTGGATGGACTGAGTAAGTAGCAGGCATCTCTACAACTTGGTACATATCCATTTCTTTTTTGAGTGAAATCCAATCATCATCACTCAGTCCGGTTCCTACCTTAGCCAGGGTTTGAATTTTTCCAGAATCAGGATCTATCAGTCCAATTAAAAAAGCCCCTACCCCGAACTTCGCCCGCTGTCCCCTACCGGCATAATATCCCATGATAACAGCATCTATCGTATCACTCAGCTCACGCTCAGTCGCGCGCTTGTATTTGACCCAATTATAGTTTCTGGAACCAGCTTGATACTCTGAATCAAGTTTTTTACACATAATGCCTTCGAGTCCCTCCGAGACATATTGATCAAATAATTTTCTAAATTCAGAAAGTTCGTTCACAATCGTGTGGCGAGTGAGTGATAACGTATTGTCGTCAAACGGAAGAGCTGATAACTTCTCAAAACGCTCTTGAGCACCTACCGAAATGAGATCTACCCCGTCAAGATATAACACATCAAAAATAAATGCTCGCAACGGAATCTCTTGGCTTTTTTCTTCTACTCC
>JAGQKX010000152.1 GCA_020429905.1 candidate division WWE3 bacterium | reverse complement strand
GGAGCCGTAGTTATTACGTACAATATATTTTTGGTGATGGTTTTTCCTTATTTTTTCAAGATTGGAATACTCCTTTTAAAAGGGGTAAAGTATGCTGAACTTAAAAAACCTGATGAAAACGATGCCAAAATGTTTAATCGAAGTGGTATCGAAGATGAATTCCGTGATGACTAATGAGGTGTGTCGATATACTCAATGTTTGCCCCGATAGATTCCAGATTTTCAATAAAATTCGGATGGGCACGATAAATCGTGTCAATATTTTGAAGTGTAGAGGTGCCTTCTGCGGCCATGGCGGCCATCATCAAGGCGACGGTAGCTCGAATAATTCCGGGACATTGCAAATTGGCAGCTTTAATCTCCGTGGGACCAAGGACAATAATTCGGTGCGGATCCATGATTTCAAGCCGAACATTCATCTTCAGGAATTCGGTCACCCAAAACATGCCACCTTCATAGACTTTATTCCAAAAACGGGTCGGTCCTTTTGTCTTCAGTGAAAGCGCGATCATTAACGGCAAAATATCTACTGGGAAATACGGCCATGGAGCAGCTTCGATTCTGGGGATGTAATTTTCGGTAAACGGTTTCTCTGGTTCGAATGATTGATTTTTTTCTACAATGGCGGTGTTTCCGTCGAAGGTAATTGCTACGCCTAATTTTTTAAACTCACTGATAATTAACGGAAAATGTTCTGGTAATGCATCTTCCACAGCAATTCTGCCGTTGGTCATGGCTCCTAGGGCTAAGAACGTGGCGATTTCTTGATGATCTGAAGAAACTCGAGCCGTAGCCCCGGATAAAGAGTGCTTACCCGAAACGATTAATTTGCTAGAGCCAATACCATCGATCTCAGCTCCCATACTAACTAACATATGGCACAAATCTTGTACGTGAGGTTCACTGGCTGCGTTCATGAGGGTTGTCTCGCCATCAGCCACGACAGCGGCCATAATGATGTTTTCGGTGCTCGTGACACTGGCATAATTGGGCCAAAGTTGATTGGGTTTGAACGTTTGTTCAATGGACATAACAATTTGTCCGTCTTTTTTGGTTACGGTACCTCCCAGATCTTTCAGCATATTGATATAGGGGTCAAAATCTCGAATACCTAGCGTACATCCTCCTACTTGGTTATCGATGATAATTGTTTTAAAACGGTATAACAGTGGAGATAGCAGTAAGAGGCTTGCTCGCATCCCAAATGGAATTTTTCCGTCAAATCGGTCCAGAGATAGATTTTTATTGTTGATGGTGATTGTTTGGCTTTCTTTATTCCAATTTATTTTAGAACCTAATTGTGCCAAGAGGGCGACGATTTTGTTAATATCTGAGATATCAGGTACGTTCTCTAACACCACGGTCTCATCTGTTAATACGGTGGCACACAACATCGGTAACGCGGCATTTTTATTGCCGGATGGGGTTATTGTTCCATTTAACGAATTTCCACCAATAATTCGAATATCAGACATATGAATGGTCTAAGTATACACTATTTTCATATAACCGGATTTACAGAGAGCGTTGTTTGTCCTGTTGACTGAAACTACAGGTTTGACTTAAAATAAGGCCAAAAATGCACATTAATATTACTATTACTCTTTAAATTGAGGTGGGGTGAGTGTCTGTTAATCACGCATATAGTCATCCCCCCTTAATTTTACGTTTAC
>JAGQKX010000151.1 GCA_020429905.1 candidate division WWE3 bacterium | reverse complement strand
AGACATAAATCGTTCGATAGAGCCCATGATAGCAGCATGTAACATAACGACGCGTTCTTTTTCTCCATCTTCGTTGATGCAGGATAAATCAAACCGTTCGGGCATATTGCGGTCAACCTGAATTGTGGCTACTTGCCATTCTCTGCCAAGTGAGTCATATCCCATGAAATCTATTTTGGGGCCATAAAACGCGGCCTCTCCGGGAGCTTCAAAAAAATCGGCTTGTTTCTCTTTAATCAAATCGCGCAGCTGATTTTCGGCATATAACCAAGTCTCTTCGTCACCGAGATAATTCTCCATATGTTCAGGATCATGGAGTGACAAACGTACTTTAAGGTTGGAAAACCCAGCGCCTTTATAGAATTGTTCGATGATGTCCCAAATAGCCAGTGCTTCTCCTTTTACCTGGGATTCTCGGCAAAACACATGCGCATCGTCTTGGGTGATGCTGCGTACGCGAGATAATCCCGCGAGTTCTCCACTTTGTTCATCACGGTACACCATTGTGGTGTTAGCGTAGCGCTGAGGCATTTCTCGATAACTGTGCGGTTTCCTGTCGTAGATTTGAGTATGAAACGGACAATTCATCGGCTTCATAGCAAATTCATGACCTTCTCGAGTAGTAATTCTGAAGAGTTCATCTTTAAATTTATCCCAATGACCGCTTGTTTCGAAAAGATCTTTTTTGGTGATATGCGGGATTTCTACTTTTTCGTACCCTTTTGCTTGTCGCAGTTCCCAAACAAAAGAGTCTAATAAATTCCGCAAAAGCGTACCTTTAGGAGTCCACAGTGGTAACCCACCCCCTACTTTTTCTGAAAAAGTAAACAGGTCAAACTGAGGGCCAAGCACCTTATGATCTCTTCGTTTAGCTTCTTCTTGGAAGTGTAGATATTCATGTAGCGCTTCTGCTGAGTCAAACGCAGTTCCATAAATGCGAGTGAGCATTTTATTCTTTTCGTCACCATGCCAATATGCGCCTGCCACAGAAAGTAGTTTAAATTCCCCAACCTGAGAGGTGTTATCTACGTGAGGTCCAGCACAGAGATCAACAGAAACGAATTGATCATTTTCAGTATAAAATCCATTGGATAGATTGACATAGTTTTCGCCCGCCAATGAAGAATCACCGGTCCAATAGACACTTACCGAGTCCCCTCTTTGAGCGATGGTATCTAATGTATCAAGTTTGTATGGATTATCGCTAAATAGTTTTTTAGCTTCTTCAAGGCTGATTTCTTGTCTTGATATCGGTAGTTTTAGGCTTTTTAGCCATTGCATCTTCTCTTCAAGCTGTTCGAAATCAGCTTCACTTACTTTAATAGTGTTACCCGACTCGTCAATTGGATCAAAGTCAAAATAATACCCATCATCCGTGGCGGGACCCATGGCCAACTTGATGTGAGGCCAAAGGATACGCGCAGCATCGTGCAATAAATGTTCAGCCGTATGTCTCATTTTGGCTAAATCCGGATTATTAAATTGTGCGTAATCAGTTTTTTCTGCCATATTTCGCTCCTTACATAACAAAAAACACCGGCTTCTCTTTGAAGGGACGGTGTTTGCTCCGTGGTTCCACCCAACTTTTTTCAACGGAAAAAGGTTGAAACTTAATTTTCGTACTAACGTGTACGAGACGGGTCAGTTACTAAATGAGTTGGTCTTCGGTTATCTATTGCTAAAATGGCTTCCAGCCTACGGCCATCTATCTCTTGAGCAAAACTA
>JAGQKX010000150.1 GCA_020429905.1 candidate division WWE3 bacterium | reverse complement strand
ATACAGCACCCCTATATCGTTCCATTGACCAGGAAACAGGATTAGCATTATGGGATTTTGAACCGATACGTGAAGTTTAGTGAATGTATACGATTGTCTAGTTTTTTCTCCAGGTCAAATGACATAAAATTAAATTATGGTATCTACTGCAGATGTTCCGCTAGCCGACCGGATGAGACCACGAAATCTAAGTGAATTTGTGGGGCAAGAACACCTTGTTGGTGAAGGTAAGATCATCCGAAAGTTTATTGAAGATGACAAAATTCCCTCTATGATATTTTGGGGACCCCCCGGCACTGGAAAGACAACACTTGCAAAAATTATCTCTCAAACGACAGAATCAGAGCTTATTTCCCTATCTGCTACGATGCATGGGGTAAAAGAATTACGAGAAGTTTTTGAAAAAGCAAAAATCAATAAAAATGGTCTGATGCAAAAGAAGACCATCGTTTTTATCGATGAAATCCATAGATTTAACAAGGCTCAACAAGATGCCCTCCTACCGCATATCGAAAATGGCACTATCGTTATGATTGGTGCCACAACCGAGAATCCAAGCTTTGAAGTAAATTCGGCTGTTTTGTCACGCGTCCGTGTTTTTACTTTGAATCAACTGACACATGAGCATATTTCTCAAGTTATTTTATCTGCACTCTCGGATCGAGACCGAGGATTGGGGGGGCTAATGATTGATCTGGATGATGACGCATTACAATTTCTTGCTGAATTTGCCAATGGAGACGCTCGAACAGCGCTCAATGTTCTCGAACTGAGTGTTTTACTCAAATCTGAGGAGACAAATAACGCTATCAAAATTTCTATTGAGGACATTAAAGAGGCTATGCAGAAGACATATTTGCAATATGACCGACAAGGTGATGAGCATTACAATACTATTTCAGCATTTATAAAAAGCATGCGCGCAAGCGATCCGGATGCCGCTCTCTATTATCTTGCCCGCATGGTTTCATCCGGTGAAGATCCGCTATTTATCGCGAGGAGAATGGTAATTTTTGCTAGTGAAGACATTGGACGAGCACAGCCTACAGCACTGGTCATTGCGAATGCAGTGTTTAGATCTTGTGAAACAATTGGTTATCCAGAATGTCAGATTAATTTGGCGCATGGAGTTGTTTATTTGGCCACCTGCAAAAAAGATAGATCAGCGTATGAAGCATATTTTAAGGCTCTCGAAGATGCCGAAAAATTTGGCAATTTACCCATTCCACTTCATTTACGAAATGCACCGACGAGTTTGATGAAAGAGCTGGGATATGGTGAGGGATATGAAAAATATCCTGATAAATCAAAAAATCTGTTGCCTGAAAAACTTAACGGGAAAAAATATCTACGTTCTTCCGAATAACCCGGTTCTTTTGTTATCATACTCATATGAAATCTGAAATATTAGTGTGGGTTCAATTTTTGTCAATTCTCGCACTTGGTATTACGAGTCTTCATCATGAATATCCAGTCTGGGTGATGGGTATTGGAGTAGCCGGAATCCTTATCGGAATGTGGGCACTGTTTGCGATGCGTAGTTCGGTCCTCACTGTTTATCCTGAAGTACATTCAGAGACTCAACTTGTTACCTCGGGTCCATATAAGTATATTCGGCACCCGATGTACCTGAGTTTGTTGCTTGTCGGATTAAGTTTGCTCTTCATTGATCCTGTTTGGTGGAGGATCGGCATACTCCTGATATTTGTTATCAATATGTTTATCAAGATTGATTATGAAGAATCCCTCTTAGAAAAACATTTTTCTATGTATGAGCAATATAAAAAATCCACTGCCGCTCTGTTTCCCTTTATTTATTAGCTTATGGTTCCATATACTTTGATCAGAAGTAAATCTCGTAAGAAGTCAAT
>JAGQKX010000014.1 GCA_020429905.1 candidate division WWE3 bacterium | reverse complement strand
CAAACTTGTTTGAATGGAATACTGATTGGTGGAGCTGACCGGATTTGAACCGGTGGCCTCGACATTGCGATTGTCGCGCTCTGGCCAGCTGAGCTACAGCCCCTGAATGTGTTGGCTAGATTATATATCAAATTCCTATGGTTCGTCCTCGAGTGGGATAGGGGAGTCGATGTCGTATTCCCAGACAGGGAAATACACTTTGGACTTGTCAGGAATATAGGTTTGAATATCTACCTTAAGGAGTTTTTGCATATTGTTCCAAATTATGTCGTGCTTGCCGATACCGCGGGTTTTTAAGTCGTAGGCAATCTCCGAAACGTGTTTTGCATCATCCTGTAGGCCTTTTCGAACCACTTTTATGCGCTGAATCTGTTCTTCAATTAATACATCCGTTGTTTGGCTTATACCTTTCTGTTTCTCAATATAATCAATACATAACAGAACATAATCAGGATGTATCATACCGATCAGTTGCTCGATAGCTACTTGATTGCCTGTGAGATTATCAAGTACTTTGGCGATTTGGCTGGCCAGAGTTTTTTTCTCTCGAAATGCCATCACATATTTTTTTTCAAGAGCAATTTGATCAGTTTCAAGCGAAGCCAAGGCTTCCATAATGGCAGCTATCTCTTCATCATCGTGGGCATTATGTGTCTTGTTAAAAGTTGAAATATCTTTGCCCGAAACTATTTCGTCATCGTCATGAAATAAAATGTTAAAAAACAAATCTTCGATCAAGGTGGCGGATTCTTTATGGTTAGCAAATTCTTCTTTGAGTTGGGGAGTTATATATCCTGCGAGTCTGAACATTCGACTCAAATGTGCCGCTACAGATTCTTTGTCTAAAACATGTGGGTTTTCTTCATATCTAAGTGTTGATAGTGCATTATTTTGGAATCTGGAGACTATCTGTAATGTTTTTTGGGCTGACATATTATCTTTCATTGTATGTAGAATTATAATGCTCGTCCAGATTTGAAAAGGGAAGATGTATTTGGTGGAGTGTACCGGGATCGAACCGGTGACCTTCACGCTGCCAGCGTGACGCTCTAGCCATCTGAGCTAACACCCCAGAAGTTCGTTTCCAAGTATACTCCAAAAAACGGTTGCAATTCAATTTACCCGACCAGATTTTGACAGCTGGATTGTATACGTTTATAGCGGCCAAGCATGTCTTCTCTAGTCGCACGGCACAAAGCGAATTTTTGCTTGAGATACAATGACTCACTATCAATGATTTGTTTGATTTCGGTCAGATCGATAAGGCGATTTTCCAATGTTTGTGGTATCCGATGAGTGCCTTCTAAGGCTAGCTGAATTTGGGCTAGCGCCTGAATAACTTCCTCAGAGGCGGTGGAAAGTCGTTCCATGATATGTGCTTGAGCAGAATCGCTACCCCAATCCGAAATTTCTAAAGGTGTAACGAGTTTTGCTTTTACTGTGGTAAGATTAATCGCATTAATGATAGCAGTAGTATTTTTCTCGGCTTCAACCGCCTCGTCAGTAAGGTCGCCCTGCTCGAGGCTGGTTTGCTCACTTTGTAACTTCTGGAGTTCGGTTTCTAAGAAAGGCACCATTCGGGTTAGGTTAGCTTCGGCTGCGACAAAATTAGGATGGGTTGGGGTAAATGATTCCTGATAATCGGCATATGCAGCAGAAATATTTGAGATCGCGTTACGGGCTTGCTCAGTAGCCATGGCAATTTCTCTTCGATCGGATTCAGAAGCGACGAGATGTATTGATTTTTCTAAATCCAAGAGGACACCTTCACATTTTTGAGCTTGTACTTGTATCTCTGCTACAGAATTATCGAGCGAACCAAATTTTTCGCTATATTCGCCATGGTCTCTTTCCACAGTGGAGTTCAATGCTTGTGGAGCTTCGCGGTTAAGGCGTTGTGCTCGTTCAAGCATGGCTCTGCTTTCTGCCGTTTCGGCACCTTCTACCTGTTTTATCAATGTTTCGGCTGAAGGTTCTTGTTCAGCTACTGGAGCTACGCTTTCTCTAAAAGGAGGCATCATAATAAGTATATCAAAATCGATGCAGAGTCAGTCTCAACGCATATTCTTATTCGTGGTAAAATTGCCGCATGGAAGCCTATGACCATCAGAAAATCGAACCAACCTGGCGTGAATTATGGGAGAAAAACCATGTTTTCGGTTCACCAAAACTCGCTGGAAAAAAGAAAAAATATATTTTAGATATGTATCCATATCCCTCAGGGGAAGGATTGCATGTCGGTCATCCTTTGGGATATATCGGTTCAGACATCGTAGCCCGTTACTACCGTATGAACGGCTATGATGTGCTCCACCCGATGGGTTGGGATGCCTTTGGATTGCCAGCCGAAAATTTTGCTATTAAAAAAGGAGTCCACCCAAAAGAAACCACCGATAAGGCTACCGCTCGATTTAAGCAGCAACTCTACAATATTGGGCTTTCATATGACTGGGAACGGGAAATTAATAGCTCAAAACCTGATTACTATAGATGGACACAGTGGTTTTTCCTCTTAATGTACGACAAAAAACTTTCATATCTGAAAAAAGCACCCGTTAACTGGTGTCCTCACTGCCAAACAGTATTGGCAAATGAACAGGTGATTCAAGGCAAATGTGAACGATGCGATACCCCAGTGGAGCAAAAAGAACTGCAGCAATGGTTCTCGAATATTACAAGTTATGCTGAACGTTTGTTATCAGATTTAGATAAGATCGATTGGCCAGATCGGACAAAGGCCGGTCAGCGAAATTGGATCGGTAAATCAACCGGGGCTCGAATTACTTTTAGTTTGAAAGATAGCGATCAAACTATTGAAGTCTATACAACCCGGCCCGATACATTGGGCGGGGCTACCTATCTTGTCCTTGCACCTGAACATCCACTGTTGTCGGGTGAAACAATGTCCATACCCAACCAAAAAGAAGTGAATGAATATATCAATCAAGCAAAAATGAAGTCAGATCTCGAGCGGAGTGAACTTCAAAAAGAAAAGTCGGGAGTATTCACTGGGCTATTTGCCGTTAACCCACTAAATGGTAAGCATATACCTGTTTGGACTGCTGATTACGTATTGATTTCTTACGGAACTGGTTCTATCATGGGCGTTCCTGCGCATGATCAGAGGGATTTTGACTTTGCTAAAAAATATGGTTTGGAAGTGATTCCGGTCATCAAACCAAGTGGACTTTGGTACATCGGATATGTGGCTAAGAAATGGAGTAATGATTACCAGGAATTCCTAACTTCATTAGAAAATATTAATGCTGAATTTATTAAGAAAGATGATGAATCTGTATTGTTCAAATTTGATCCCAAACATATTGATGCGTTTATCGATTTTTCAAAAAAGAATATCAAAACTGGAAGCTGGCACGATGTTATGGGGGATGATTATGTCGTTATTTTTGATGATGGATCGGTACATAAGGTAGAACGGTTTGTCGAAGATTCAGATGTTTGGGGTCGTGAACATGATTTGGAACCAGGGGTCAGAGAGTTCAGCGGTCTTTGGGACATGCTGATGCACTCAGATTACGTGGAAACAATTTGTTTTGCGGACGAAGGTAGTATGTTTAACTCTGAACAATTTGACGGTTTAAGCTCCTCAGAGGGGAGAGAGAAAGTTATTGCTTGGTTGGAAGAGCAAAATATCGGTCATAAAGAAACGCAGTATAAATTGCGAGATTGGCTGATTTCTCGTCAGAGATACTGGGGACCCCCCATACCCATTATTTACTGTACAAAGTGTGTCGGGGATGGCCGACATGAGGTTGTGAATAAAAACGGTCAGGAAGTTGCTGTGATTCCAGTTCCGGAATCAGACTTGCCGGTATTGTTACCAGAGGACGTGAATTTTAAACCGACTGGGCAATCGCCGTTAGTTGATTCGGAATCTTTCAGAGAGGTAACTTGCCCTCAGTGTGGTGCTTCAGGGGAAGGTGTGTTCCGAGAATCTGATACCTTAGATACGTTTGTGGATTCGTGTTGGTATTTCTTCCGTTTTGCTGATCCTCATAACGAGAACGAATTTGCTTCAAAAGAAAAAATAGAATCTTGGTTGCCCGTTGATATTTATGTTGGTGGTGCTGAACATACCGTTCTGCATCTTATGTATGCTCGCTATATTACAAAAGTATTATTTGATTATGGATATATTTCCTTCGATGAGCCCTTTACAGCACTTCGCCACCAAGGATTAATTTTGGGTCCTGACGGAAGAAAAATGAGTAAGCGGTGGGGGAATGTTATAAATCCAGACGAGGTTGTCGAGAATTTGGGAGCAGATACATTGCGCATGTACGAGATGTTTATGGGGCCATTTACTAACGTTTTGGGTTGGAATACTGATGGCATTAATGGAGTCAGACGGTTTATCGAACGAATTTGGAAAGTATTTCATGAAGGTGAAAAAATTACCGATCAAACGACTCCGAAAACCCTGGAATCTTTACACAAGACAATTAAGAAAGTTGGGGCGGATATCGAAACATTTTCCTTTAATACGGCCATTTCTTCCATGATGGAATTCATGAATACTCTGGAGGAAAAAAATGAAACAATTTCAAAATCAGACGCACAGTCGTTCATCAAAATTTTGTCGGTTTTTGCCCCACATATTAGCGAGGAAATTTGGTTTGGGCTCCATGGTTGGCAAAAGACGGGCGAAGCTTTGATTGACAGAACAGTCCAATTGTCCGATTGGCCACCATATGATGCTGAGATTGCTAAGGGTTCTGATGTGACGATTGTGGTTCAGGTAAACGGAAAGGTCAGGGCAACGCTTCAATTAGAACGAAAAGACAATGGTTGGGATAAATCTGACGTGGAGTCGCTTGCTCGACAGGAACCGTCAGTCAGTCGATATTTTGACGGTGTCGAGGTTAAGCAGGTAATCTACGTGCCAGATAAACTATTGAATTTCGTTATTTAACACTCACTCAGGCGTCATAGGATGAAGGTCATTCTATTGACAGGGTTATTACATTCTTTAGGGAACAACATAAAAACGAGAATCGATCTCTGGGGGAGAGAGTTGATGGCATTTTTCCTGGGTGTATTTCTTTCAGGAATAATCGGCTTATTTATTGTCCATTCGGTCTATCAGCAAGAGAAGTCTGAGATTGTGGTGCATGATCCGATCGAAGTTTTTGAGGCAATAATCCAGCAAGATTCAACTCCCGCTCCAACGCAACCTCCCCATAACCAAGACGATATACCCACATTAATTAATATAAATACCGCCACACTATTAGAATTAGAACGTTTACCCGGAATTGGTCCAACGTTTGCCAAGCGAATCGTTGAGGCGCGTCCATATAAGTCAATTTCTGAAATACAAAAGGTATCCGGGATTGGATCCAAACGATATTCTGAGATCAAAGATCTCATTTCGATTTAACATAATGAAAAAATATTTTTTTGTAGGTCTTGTGTTAGGCATCGCAATAAATATTCGGCTTTGGTCGTACCATGAAAACCAGCTAGCAAGATTTCGGACAGTCATAGGTTTTTCCGATGGGCCGCACGAGGTAGCAGGTCTTCTGATAGGGGAATCAACTCTTTACGGAAAAGGACAATTCCGTTTTTCTGTAAAAGAAGTTGATGGTATTGCAGCAATAGGGGAATTGAAGGTGGAATTTGACACGATTGATTCGGATTTATCCCTCTATCATGAATATTTACTCGAAGGAAATATTCAGAAACAGACTATTGAGTCTATTTCATTGGCAGAAACAACAACCATCGGTCGAATGAATGTTGTTCGATATGAGGAACAAGACAGTATAACTTCTTTCTGGTTGGGGATGTTCGACAGTGTTCGAAAAAATATCTCAGCTCATGTAAAAACCCTATTTCCGGAACCGCATGCTACATTAATTGCAGGAATAGTCTTCGGCATCAAAGAAAATATTGGCAAAGAGCTTTATCAGTCGCTTGTTAATAGCGGGACAATTCATATCGTTGTTGCTTCAGGGTTTAATGTAGCGGTAGTTATGCACTTCGCGACGTTATGGTCAAAATTAGTTTTTCATAGAGGGAGATATGTTTTATTATTGATTATGGTGCTCTCGTATGCTGCTATATCGGGGTTTGATCCGCCAATTGTTCGGGCTATTTTCCTCTCGTTTGGTGCTATCGCAGCTGAATTACTCGGAGAGTACAAGGCGGGGGTAACTTGGTTATTCATCTCAGCATACATTATGGTTCTGACAATACCTGCCTGGCTTTATTCGCTTAGTTTCCAACTATCATTTGCCTCAACAGCGGGGATCATTATTCTTCTTCCGCTCATGATGAAGCGTGTGCGAGTTCTCCCAAAATTTTTATCGGAATCAATTCTCACGACGGCCGCAGCGGGAGTGATGACAATGCCGATTATCTGGTTGAACTTCGGGAGAATCACATTAGTGAGTTTGATTACAAATCCGCTGATACTCTGGTCGACACCGTGGATTATGGGTTTGGGATTCCTTTCAGTATTTCTGAGCTATATATCAATTTTTCTGGCAAGAGTTCCCGGAACGATTGCTTGGTTACTTACTGAATATATTCTAAGAATAATTCAATATTTTTCATGATCAGACAATTACTTCTTTATTGGTATTACAAGAGCAATCTGAATAGTCTGCGGTGGTTAATCCTTGTCACGATGGTCATATCTTCCATTGTTCCATGGTGGATGATCGGCACTCAGCGCGATGCAAAAAATCTCGAGGTATTCTTTCTTGATGTAGGTCAGGGTGATGCGGCTCTGATTGTTACGCCGGACAATCATCGAATTCTCATCGATACCGGAAAAGAAGATACCGCTAATATTGAGTTATCAAAGTTAATCCCATATGGTGAAAATATAATCGACGCTGTCTTTATTTCACATCCTCAATCAGATCACGCCGGAGACCTAAAAAATATTCTGCAGTATTATCGGGTCGATTCTATTTTTATAACAGCCCCAGATGACATCTCAACATATAATCTTGGGTTACAAAATGACGAACGATACCATCAACTTTGGCAATCTCAGTGGGTCGAGATTGATGATTTACGGGTATATGTACTTTGGCCCAATCCAAAGGTAAAAGAATTGGAAAGTCTCGATCTTAACTACGAATCTCAGATTTTGCTTGTCGAATATGGGGATTTTCGAATTCTGTTTACTGGGGATGCAGAGGTTGGGGATGATGCGCTGGTTGAATACGGCCTTAATTGGCCAAACATTGACGTTTTGAAAACTCCCCATCATGGAAGTAATAATGCGATTACCGAAGAATTTATCTCCGAAACAACCCCGGATGTCGCCATTATTTCCGTTGGAAAGAACTCATACGGTCATCCGGCTGGGGATGTCTTAGACATATTACATTCATCGGGAATTCCGATATTGAGAACAGATGAACGAGGAACGATTCATATTATTTCGGACGGTCATAATTGGTGGTTATAGTGATATTTTTGGTGTGCAAAAGACCAATTTTCAATGTACAATTCAATCTAAATGGACATGATTCAAACTCTTGAACAAGATATTTCGGATATCGTCACCACATTATTTAATATTTCGGATGTTCATGTCTTGATTGAACATCCTTCTGATGAACATAATGGAGATTATTCATCAAATATTTCATTGGCAATATCAAAGCAAGTGGGTAAAAATCCCCGTGAGATTGGCGATTTAATCATCACAGAACTACGGAAAAAGGAGTATTCGTATCTGAACAAGATAGAGCTGGCCGGTCCGGGGTTTATTAATTTTTATCTAGACCCATCATTTTTATTTAATGATATTCGCGAGAAAGCGCAAAATATTCAACAAAATTCTGAAAGTGATCACTTAGCGGGCGAAAAAATTATGGTTGAATACGCACATCCTAACACGCATAAGGAAATGCATATCGGGCATATGCGCACATTAATCGTGGGAGAAGCCTTAGCGAGAATTTTCACCCACACTGGGGCAGAGGTTTTTCGTGCTAATTATCAGGGTGATGTTGGTCCACATGTTGCTAAGGCAATCTGGGGGACACAGAAAATACTTTCAGAAAGGGGAATAGATTGGGATGAGGCAGACAAATTAACTTCACCAGAGAAGGCACATTTATTAGGAGAGGGTTATGTACGGGGAAATAAAGATTATGAGGCATTTGAGTCAGAGATTAAGGATCTGAATCAGAAGCTATACGCTAAAGATGCTGAGGTCATGCCCATCTACAAAAAGACACGGCAATGGAGTTTAGACTACTACGATGAACTATACGCTCGGTTTGGTACACAATTTGATCGATTTTTCTTTGAAAGTGATGTTGCCGACGCTGGCGTGAAGATAGTTAATGAACATATTGGTGATGTGTTTTCTCCGAGTGAAGGAGCAATAGTCTTTGACGCTCACCAATATGGACTTCATACACGGGTATTTATCACCAAAGAGGGTTATCCTACCTATGAGGCAAAGGATATCGGTTTGGCGCCAGAACAATATGCCGCCTTTCCTTTTAGCAAAAATATTCATGTAGTAGGTGATGAGCAAGCTGGCTATTTCAAGGTGGTAATAAAAGCTATTGAGTTAATTAATCCCGAAATGGAAGGGAAAGAGGAACATCTTTCGATGGGTATGGTGAATTTAAAGGGACTGAAAATGTCTTCCCGAACGGGGGTTATTATAACTGTTGATGGGTTGCTGGAAGAGGTTAAGGAAGAAGTAAAGAAAATTGCTGAAAATACAGATCTAAGCGGTAAGGTACTCGAGGAAATGCTTGAAGTGGTAACTATTGGGGCTGTCAAATATTCAGTATTGAAAAACGACCCTGAACGATATGTGTTATTTGACCTTGAAGAAACGGTCAGTTTAGAGGGAAATAGCGGGCCATACCTGCAATATGTCTACGCGCGTTGCCAGAGTATTTTAGATAAATCGGAAGTTGATGTTAGTGCGTTTGATGGAAATATATTTATTGACAGTCTGAGTGAATTAGAGACATCTCTGATGCGTCATTTGCATAATTATCGAACGACAGTCCAAGAAGCTGCCGACAAATATAAGCCAAATCTCATGTGTAACTATCTATTCGAGTTGGCTCAAAAATACAATAGCTTTTATAACCAAAAACCCATACTACAAGCAGATACGCAAGAAGAGATGCTATTTAGGCTTTGTTTAACCAAGGCTACGGCAGAAACAATCAAGTCAGGATTAGGACTGCTTGGCATTTCAGTCGTGAACAGAATGTAATGACTTTATATATCCAAAGGTATCTATAGGTCTCGTAAATACGCTCTATATGTTTACTAGAAAGAGATCGTTCTCCAGAAAAACTCACAAAAACACCCCATTAAAAATAGTGGTTCTGTTCTTTCTATTATTAGTTATTATAGGTGGAGGCTACTTTTTAGCCAGGGGAGCTCCAGATATTTCTACGAGTGTTAAAGTAATCAGTTCAAAAGTTAATATTACTCTCCCGAACTCTAATAATTCACTTACAGACTATGTTAAAGGATTGTTTATGACTGACCAAGAATCATTGCCTGAACTCGCAGTAGGTGGTGAATATCTAGGTTCTGTCGCGATTGTATCAGACTCTCACAGCAGCTTTGATACATTTTCCGATGTGATCTCAAGAATAGAACAAGAAGATGTAGATTTGATTATCCATTTGGGTGATATATCTGCTGGGGGAGAGTTGGAAGATTTGGAGCGAATGAAAGCAATTCTAGATGAAACAGGGGTTGAGTATGAAGTGCTTCCCGGAGATCATGACTTTAATTGGGTCCCGGAACATGATTTGCGTAATTTTAGGGGAGTATTTGGATTTGCCGCTAATACAATCAACCGCACCCGCTCCTATAAAGGGTTCAATCTCGTCTTCTATAATAATAGCGATAAAACAACCGGACTTGATGCTGCTATTGACTGGCTTAATGACACATTGCCGACTGATGCGACTATTCAAGGTAGAACTATATTATTTACCTCTACACCGATTGAAAATCCATATTTTAACGATAAAAAAGATCCAAATGGTGATGAAATCCTGAAGTTGTTAACGACTCGGAATATCAAACAAGTCTTTAGTGGGGACACACATATATTTTCTCGCTACAAATTGGGAGATACGGATATTGTCACCACGACTGTCGGTGCATCAGGTGATTATAAGAATCCTTTACCTCAGTATGTGCTTGTCGATTTTTATGCGAATGGTGATATTGATATAAAAACAAAACCTGCTGTAGAAATAGAGAGTGGGGATTAGAAATTTTATTTCTCGACGATGGGAAGTTTTTCACCACTATCGTAATTTTTGTACTATTTAAGTCTATGTCCTATTAAATAACTGGTGCTCCCGGGTGGATTCGAACCACCGACCTAACGCTTAGGACGCGCTTGCTCTATCCATCTGAGCTACGGGAGCCTAGATAATACAAATCAAATGAAGTGCTATAATATCTATGCGATAAAATCTGTTAGATTTTACACCGAACAGGTTTATTTCTCTATAAATTCTTCCTCGGGGTGTGGCGCAGTTGGCTAGCGCGTTGCGTTCGGGACGCAGAGGTCGCCGGTTCAAGTCCGGCCACCCCGACCATCCTTACAAAGTTATAAATGATAGTAAAAAGTAAATAAAGATACCTTTAGGAATCTTTTGGTCAATGGTTTACCTAGGAAAATATTTGTATGATGCTAGATTTTCTTGGGGTTCACTATCCTGAAAATGCGGGCTGTAGTACTATGGTGATATGAAATTTTTTTCTACAGCAAATATTGAAATCCCCAATACAATTGACCTCGAAGAAAACGAGGAACCTATCTTACTCGTAAGACAACATTG
>JAGQKX010000149.1 GCA_020429905.1 candidate division WWE3 bacterium | reverse complement strand
ATCCTCCGCTAATCGCAATCAAAAGATTGTTTCTGGTGTAATAAGCCGTTCGGAACTGATCTAGTTGTTCTTTAGAAAAGGAAGAAATTGTATCTGGTGTTCCTGATATTTTTCGTCCCAACGGATGATCTGGCCAGATAAAATCCCGAAAATCATTCAATAATTTCTGGTGTGGGTTATCTTCATACATGCCATATTCTTGAATAATGACCGTTTTTTCTTTTTCTAACTCTTGTTCAGGGTAAATCGGGTTCAGCGTCAGATCAGAGACAATATCGAGCGCTTTTTCCCATTGATAGGTGGGCATTTTCACATAGTAGTAGGTAAATTCATAACCGGTTCCCGCATTGCCTTCCCCGCCTAATGCCGCGATTTCATTACTAATGAGCTTACGGTTGGGACGATTAGTCGTGCCTTTGAACGCCATGTGTTCGATCACATGCGAAATACCACTGAGCTCAGCGCGTTCATAACGAGAGCCGACACCCGCGAAAATTGCTACCGTGACGGAGGGTGAGTTTTCTAGCGGAACGGATAACAAACGTAAGTTATTTCCTAAATCCGAAAGTGTATACGTAAATTCTAATGACATAGTTATTGTGCTGAGGAAGGATGCTGCGTGGCTGCTGAATCAAGTTTCATGGCCAATTGTTTTTGTTGTCCTGCTTCAACGGCGGCCGCCCCATATTCTTCCCCACAATACGGACACTTTGTCCATTTTATCTTTAAAAACCGATGACAGCCAGGGCATTTATTGCCGAGTTTTTTGTGGCACACGGGACAATACAAGAATCCTTTACGTATCGGTTCACTGCATGCTTCACAGCGGCCGTATTCATCCGTGTCTCCCGACCAAAGCTCAAGTTCTTTCTTGGCGAGTTCACGATTTTCGTCAACAACCCGTTTGATCCACAGCAAAAACATCACGACTGCGATCGGTACTAACGTGAAAAATATTACAATACCAATTTGTACTAATAACCAAAGATCCATAATGCATAGGGGCAGAAGTAATAAAAATCCAATCCGTTTTTAGCTTACACGTTCTTTATATTCACCAGATTGGGTGTTAACACGAATCAAGTCGCCGATTTTGATGAACATCGGAACTTGTACAATGAGACCTGTTTCAAGCGTGGCTGGTTTACGCGCCGAACCTTGCGTATCTCCTTTATCAGAAGGACCTGTTTGTTCTACCTCCAAATCAACCGTCATCGGTAATTCGGTTGCCATGATCTCATTCGTTTGTTCGTTGATCAGCGCTTGAATCTTTGCTCCGGTTCTCAGATATGCGAGTTGGTCAGCACCAATAACATCAATGGGAACATTAATTCTTGCTTTTGTATCAGGATCAGAAAAAATTGCATTTCCGTTTCGTTCGTCGGTATAGACATACTCCATATTTTTCTTCATTGCCTCAACTTCTTCTACGGAACCATTATTGTTGTAGGTGAGTTCCCGTTGATTTCCTGATTCAATATCTCGGACTTTAACCCGAATAACAGCCTTTCCTCGCCCCATCTTATGATGATGATAATCAATAACGGAATAGATTTTTCCATCTTCAGTAAAAAGTGCTCCCGAACGTAAATTTTGCACTGAAATTGCCATATAAAAAAAGAAATCCAGATATAAAATCTTGATTTTCCCTATCTAGACTCATTATATACCACACTACAAGGAAAAAAGTAAGGGTATTCCCGCTCATGCTATAATAAATTGGACTCTCGCCGGAGTGGCGGAACTGGCAGACGCGTTGGTCTCAAAAACCAATGGTTGAATAAACCGTGAGAGTTCGAGTCTCTCCTCCGGCACCATTTCACCTTTTCTAGCAAGTATAACTAGAGACAAATGTCTCGTTTTAACCTCAAT
>JAGQKX010000148.1 GCA_020429905.1 candidate division WWE3 bacterium | reverse complement strand
CAACGGCTGACACTTAGTTAACTATGGCATCGAAACAGGTGTGGGTACCTATAAAAAACAGAGTTCAAAGCGAGTTAGTCAAAAGAGGTCACTGCGTAGGCTGTACTCGTTCTCTGATCGATGCCGAAAGAAAAAACATTGCTTCCGATCCATCTAAAGAATTGGTGACGTGCCAATGCCGCAGAATGTACATTTACGATAAACAACTCAACCATTATCGTCGGGCAAACCTTGATGAGATTCATTCTGGGGCCACCTGAACCGGCCCTTATAGCTTAATTGGATAGAGCACTGGCCTCCGGAGCCAGAGATACAGGTTCAATTCCTGTTAGGGGCACCACTTGGGAGATAATTTTTTCTTTAATTTCCTTGAATTTTGAATCTGACTGTTTTATGGCTTCGTTATCGGCTGATGCGATACTTTCACTTGCCTGATAAATTGCATGGTAACGAGTGTCTTCGACTTTTAGCACTTTATATGTTGATTTGTCGGGTTCGAATTTAAATAATCGTTGACAGGCTTCAAGATGCTCGTTTTCCATAAAAACGACCAATTGTGCATCCGCTAAAAGTGTTGGACTTGTTTGCTGCCAACTATATGACATATACGGGAGTAACTCATGGTGTTTGATCAAGCGCATTGCCAACCACGTAATGGGACCATCATGGTCTTGTTGAGCTCGAATTCCACTTGAAGAAACGGTGATGTTTGGATAATCCCGGGATAAATACCCTGTAAATGCTTCTGCGAGTCTACTGCGGTAGGTATTTCCTGAACAAACGTAATGAATATGATATGATTCCGACATATAATTAATAGTACGCTATGGAAAACAAAAACGTAAATGGGATTTTGATTGTAGATAAACCCAAAAATTGGACTTCGCACGATGTTGTAGCTAAGCTACGGAATACTCTAAATATAAAAAAAATTGGACATGGTGGTACCCTCGATCCTGAGGCTACTGGAGTACTCATATTACTCCTCGGAACAATGACCAAAAGAGCCACAGATGTTCTGGGTATGGATAAAGAATATTTGATTGATTTTATTCTTGGTCGATCAACCACCACCGGTGATGGTGAGGGAGATACAATTGACGAATTACCTGTTAACGATCCAAGGCTTGTTAGTATTACTGATAAACAAATTAACAACGCGATACATCCATTTATAGGAGAAATCACCCAAGTTGCTCCGTGGTACTCGGCAATCAAAGTTAATGGTAAAAAATTGTACCAGTATGCACGAGGAAAATCGCCTCAAGAACTGGTCGCCCTTGAGGTGGAAGTTGAACGCCCTGTACGCACAATAGAAGTCCATACTCTATCATTAGACGATTTCACTAGGGGCACTGCTCAAAAATATCCGTACGGGAGATTACATATCCACTGCTCGAGTGGAACATATACAAGAGTAGTTGTTGAAGATTTGGGCAAAGCGTTAGACGTACCTGCCTATCAGACAGATTTGCGCAGAGTTCGAATTGGGGGTTTTGATTTGCACGATGCAGTTACGGTAACCGAATTCTCTGAAGTAGAAAAAATACTTCCTCTAATTATTCCTGAACGTCAAGCAGTTCAAAAACTGTCACAGTAAGCGTACCGCTTGCAATGGGAACTGTCACAACATCTCCTGGTTTTTTTCCTTTTAAGGCAGATCCTAATGGGGAGGTGATTGAAATAATGCCCTTTGCTGGATCTGCTTCAGCTTCACCCAAAAAGGTATAGGTCACTTCCTCTGTATTAATAATTAGTAATGCTTTTGTACCAAAATCAATCACTGTGGGTTTGTTTTGAGATATCAGCGCCTCTTGTACAACAACTGAGTTTTCGATTTGTTCATTAATCTGATCTAATTGCTCGTTAATGAGATAGAG
>JAGQKX010000147.1 GCA_020429905.1 candidate division WWE3 bacterium | reverse complement strand
CCCTCCCGGGATGACATGTGGGTACAAATATTCTAGGGCTACTTTGGTTGATTCATACCAGTCTCCATCAAGGCGTAAAAGGGCTATTTTACCGATTTTTACATGCATTTTTGGAAGCGTATCTTGAAACCAACCCTTATGAATATGCACGTGTTGGGTATCAATCTCTAATACCTGATCAAACAATTTTTCAAGATATTGTTCGTCCGAAACAACTTTATTAATTGATTTCAGCGTTCCGTCTTTTTGATTCCCGGCGAACATGATGGCATCTCGACCGTCTTTTTCGGAAGGCTGCGGTAATCCCTCAAATGAATCAAAAAAATACAGGTCATTTGGATACTGATATTTTTTGCTTAGATACGCCATAATGCCAGCACACCCACCTCTCCATACACCCGTTTCGACAAAGGCCCCTTCTTTTTTATTTTCTATACAATCCTGTACGGCATCCCAAAGAAATGTTAAACGCGCGTAGTTCACGTGAGTATACGGTCGAATCAACTTTAAGGTTTGTCTGCGCTCAGTATCGCGATCCAGTAATCTTTGGATTTCAAAACTGAAAGCATAGAGTTTAAGAAAGAAACTATCTGTATCTTTGAGGCCAATTCTAAGAGCTAATGAGGATTTTAACGACATACCTGCTCAGTATATCACCTTACCGTTCGTAGATAACACTATTTCCCATAAAGCTCGTGGGTTCTTTAACAAAGAGAATATCTTTTGATACTGCCTCTACTTCCAACTTTCCATCCTCGTGTATTTGAATCAACAACATACCTTGGTACATGCCGGACGCTATTGCCTTAACTTTTTTGCCAAGCATCTGAGAATCAACGCTCAAATGATCCCCTGTTGCTTCATCGGTATATTCAATCTCATTCAGCTGTATTGCCATAAACCCCGTCGAACTGTCTATTTTTGAAGGATCAAAATCTACATTACCAACTGCAAATTGTTTTGTCTCTCCGTTAAAATCCCCAATAGAAACAATAATCAGTCGAGGGTCAATATGATCAGGCACAATGGCCAGATGGCCATCCCAGTATTTGTCTTGACGAGTGCCTTGATATCCGTGAGTACCCTCTTTAAACCAATTACCGATTAATTTTCCTTCCTGATCGTAGTCGATTTTCCCTGAGATCGGCTCAGTAGTTCTAATATTTTTGGCGATGAGTTGTTGTTTTAACGGTTCCTTAAAATACAAGAAGGGATCATCTGTATGAATTTTCCAAAATTCACCTGTATATAACTCTGGCGAAATAAAGCCTAACGTCACATCTGCATTGTAAACGCCAAAATCCAACGTTTGGCCTCCAATCCGTCCAATTACTTGGCCTTCAGAAACAGGTATACGCACCACGGCTGTACCCGAATTATCTTTGGCCTCATCAAAAGTTGTTTTTATTTCAGGAGTTAGCGAAGTTACCAAATCTACATAGGAATAAAAGGTACAGCTATGTTCAAAGATAATTCTGTATTCACCTTGCTGTGCCTGGCCATTTACGGATTGTGTCCGTTCACCAATTTCCACGATATATCCATCTGCAATCGCATGGACTTCATACACATCACGGCCCAGACTCCTATTAGCTGGTTCAAAATATCCATGATCGATGGGGGTTACATGAGCGTCAATCATCAAACCGTAGGGAATATAGATAGAAAAATCATCCAGCGCCATTGGTAGTGCACCAAACTCAACCGTCCCAGTTCCTTCACACTTTCCTCGGCTCCAGTACATAGCCAATTCATTCATCTGTTCTGAATTTTCTGTTTGTGATTGGGGCGTAGGCTGACTATTTTTTGACTGAGAAGGGGTATCAGACCGCAATAAAACATATCCGACTACTATGACGACGATAATAACTCCCACCGCAATAAGC
>JAGQKX010000146.1 GCA_020429905.1 candidate division WWE3 bacterium | reverse complement strand
GCCAATTTTCAAAATTTATCAGGTGTAGCCCAGGTACTTCCACAAATTTCTTTAGTTGGTAGAGTGAGTTTTCAAAATTCAAACACCGATGTGGCAGTATATGGTGTGACTACTAATTATCTTACTCAGTCTGCGATTCAACCAACAGCTGGCACGGTGTTTGATAGTAACGATCTAACGATACCTACTGATGAGTCGCCAACCTCGTTTAACCAAACTACAACTGAAAATCTATCTCCTGAAGAGCTTGCTTTATCCGCATTAGAAAACAGTCACGCTGTTTTAGCTGAAGAGGACACTGCAGATACTATCGACCTTTCAGAAATCGACCCTGAGGCCCAAGCTAACGAAGAGGAACAGATAACACTGATTCAATTAGGCGACTCAGCACTTAAGAAGGCAGTAGTAAACAGATCGTTTTTACGGGTATTGGGAATCGCAGAAGCTGAAGCTGTCGGGAAAAATTTCGAAACCACCTTCGTCGTTGTTGGTAGCCTTTTAGACAATCCAGAACAAAAAGTAGAAACGTATCCTTCTCAATACGAAATCGTTGGGGTGACATCTGAGGATGATGCTCCGTTCTTCTATGTTCCGTTTATTGATCTTCGTGGAATTGGCGTATCAAATTACTCGCAAGTCAAAGTGGTGGTACAAAATCAAGATGTGCTCGCTAATGTAAGAAGGCAAATTGAAGCCATGGGGTATCTCACCAGCTCTGTTGTAGACACTGTATCTCAGATTGATAGTTTGTTCTCTACCCTTCGAGTTGTTTTAGCAGTGGTCGGATTAGTGGCCGTAGCTATTGCAGCCTTGGGCATGTTTAATACACTCACTGTTTCATTGCTAGAGCGTACAAGAGAAGTTGGATTTATGAAGGCCCTGGGTATGAAATCTCACGAAATACGTGATCTTTTCTTGACTGAATCACTACTCATGGGAATATTTGGAGGTATCTTTGGCCTGGCGTTCGGCCATTTCGCGGGTCTGGGTGTGAATCTTTTACTCTCAATAATTTCGTGGTCGCAGGGGGGAGACTATATTGATGTATCATATATTCCACCGTCATTACTCACCGTAGTCATCATTTTATCTTTCTTTGTCGGGGTGTTTACCGGTTATTACCCTGCACACCGTGCTACAAATATTTCAGCATTGAACGCGTTACGATACGAATAATCCACTCGTACAATCACCTGATACAATTAATTTACTATACCTAACATGACTGATATCCATTCGTTGCGTTCGCGGACAATCAACAAGGTACCGTCTCCATCCAACACATCTACCGTCGTTTATTGGATGAGCCGAGATCAACGCATTCTAGATAATTGGGCATTATTGTTTGCACAAGATGTAGCTCTGGAAAGAAAGCAGCCACTCATCATTGTTTTTGTCTTATCACCATCGTTTTTAGGTGCCACACTTAGACAATATGATTTCATGATCAACGGACTAAAGGAAATCGAAAAGCAAGCTATGGAGCTTAATATACAGTTCAAAGTATTGGTCGGCGATCCCGCCAATGAAATCATTAAATTTTGTCACGAGTCTGGAGTTTCTTGTCTGATAAGTGATTTTTCACCTCTGAAGATAAAATCAGCGTGGTCTTGTTATATACAAAAAAACTTAGATATACCTTTTTATGAAATAGATACACACAATATTATTCCTTGCTGGGAAGCATCTGATAAACAAGAATATGCTGCGTATACGTTTCGCCCCAAAATAACCAGAAAACTCGATTATTTTTTGACTGATATCCCAAGTCTCAAAAAGCATCCCTTCATACCGTCAATTAACTCATCTTGTGACTGGAGGAAACTTTATGAGCAGCTAGAGGTTGATACTTCAGTTAACCCCACTGATATTGTCCCAGGATATAAA
>JAGQKX010000145.1 GCA_020429905.1 candidate division WWE3 bacterium | reverse complement strand
CATCAAGTCCGGCTTCCGTCTTGCACGGCGACTGGATAATCGCCCTTGGGAGCACAAAAACCGCAGTATTTAAAGGAAAGGCGCATTTACCTAAAAGTCTAATTATTAAAAACGATTCGGTCCTCATGCTAGGAAACAATGATGATGTTGACTCACTGATAGATATCGATCGTGAAAATGAAAAATTATTTGTTCAGTCTGGGAGTGGTATTATTGTAAAAGATGGTGCTAAACTGTACCTGGGAGATCGCTAGATGGAAGATACAAATACACTAAACGAAGAATCCAACGTTAAACAGACAGAAGATGTTGTCGAACAAGAAACACATAATAATGGTTTTATGCCAATCATCGTTGTGGGAGTATTGGCTATAATCATAATAGGTGGAGGCTTATGGTACTTGTTCAACAACAATATGACTGACCCTGAAAACAACGATATAACGCCAACTGCAACACCAACCGAATCACCAGTCGCTTCGCCAACATATATACCGACACCAACGGTAGATGTTCAAAATATAGTAACGTACCAAAATGACAATTTAGGCGATTTCTCGTTTGACTATGACGCCGACAAGTGGACCATCTCTGAAAAGGATTTCGGTCAAGCTTCAAACAATAATTTTCCAGACTGTGACAGTGATTGTCTCGGAGTTGATTTGACAAACAATGACATCATGTTCCATATGGTTTTCAACATTTCGTACGAAGATAACGCTGGTTGGGCGTGTACCGACAACCCTCAGTTCGTAGAGTTAGGTAATGGCTGGTTCAGAATACTCGATAATTCGGGATATTACTATGCGTATAGTAGCAACGAAAATAATCCGCTAGGAATAAAATTAGACAAAACAACTTCTACCGGAGATTGTATGAGATATCAGAATGAAGACAATTTAGCTTCCATGCAAGCCGCAAAAGGTGATGATTGGTCCTGCAGTCCAAATACAACTTATTCTTTATGTGATGGCGGGCAAGGTCCGTTTGTCGAAATGAACTCTCCATATGCTGCAGGGCCTTCAAATGACGGTGTTCCGATCCAGTTAATGAAGCCTACAATAGTCGGAAACCCAAGCGAAACCGTACTATTGGAAATCGACAAAATTGTTAATTCAATCACTTTCTAAATTCGTCAATGGTCTAGGTGTCACAACTCTATCTAACCATACCCACTGATAAGTATACAGAAATAACCTTCCGCCGCATTTTTATCTGAGCCTGACTCCAGGTCACTCAATCATCATTTATGTAGATCCAACAGCTAACCTAATACGTGTTACACTACCCACCAGCATTAAAAGCAATCATGACCATTTACAAAAGCATTTGCAAGTGTTTTAATTAAACACAATCGTAACAGAAGTGTTACGCAACTATGGCTAAAAAGATATTCACACTACTATCAGCGTCAGACGCAGAAGAGATGCTTGGAGAAAAATATTTCTACAGACAGCGTATATACCGATTGGCCGAACGTGGACGAATAAACGAATTCACACTCAATGGAAAGACATGCTTCTTGGGAAATTTGATTGTAAAGGAATTTTTGAAAGACCTAGAGCTTCGTATTCAGCAGAATCATCCAAATTTAGATTTCGACGAGATTCATTGCTTTTACGACGAAATGAACGGAAAAAGAATGGTCGTTGACGGATTGTTTGGTAAGGGAGTATCAGTAGATACGGACAAAGAGACTGAGGAAGATTTACTAAAAAAAGTCAGCGCCGTTGTTGAGTGGTTTGAATCAGAACAGAGTAATAGTAAGCCTGTTGTTTCTAATGCATCTCAAAGCCATGAAGTTAACGACGAATATATAACGAGTACTGTTCCCGAAGAAATTGAATGGATACGTGTTGATACGCACCTGATCGAAGAAGTTGAGGTAAAAAGCTACATATTAATCAGCCTGCCTTCAATTGCACAGTACGTTGGGATGAGAAGTGAT
>JAGQKX010000144.1 GCA_020429905.1 candidate division WWE3 bacterium | reverse complement strand
TTCTAACACCTGAGTATCGAATAGTTGCAGAAATTCTTGTGGTTCGAGGTAATAGTAGTTTTGAGCCTCTGCAGGAAGCGTGAGGATAGGCAAAAACACTGGTTTGGCAATTTGAATGTCTGTTTTATCTGCAGTGTAAGCAAATATAGGTACGTTTAATGAATTGGTTTGATTCACTATCAGACAGCTGAGTATAGTTGCAGCCATGAGTAGTCTCGTTCGATGTTTCATAGGGCTATTGTACTGGTAACTGTCCAGCGGTGTGTAGGATGTTTTTCTATCTGGTATAACGTATAAAAAGATATATGATTAATTCCCGTGATTCAAATCAACCCAACAATCTCTTACAACTATTAAGACTTGAAGTGATCTTTACCAATACGCTCGTCAAATATTCCTTACCAATACTGTGGATGGCTATTATTTTTTACCTTTCGAGTATACCGGATCTTAGCTTGAAAGGTTCATTGGCACCATATGACTTTGTTTTGAGAAAAATCGCACATATTCTAGAATATGCGCTTCTGTCATTCTTATGGCGCATGGCAAATACAAGCCCAGTTATCGCTTCAGAAATTTCAGCCGGGAATGCGATTGCAGATGAAATTCATCAGATGTATGTTCCAGGTAGACATGGCGCGCTTACAGATATCGGAATCGACTCGATGGGTATCTTGTTTGGGCTCATGGCATATTACTTTATATACTCGAGAGTGTTTAAAATCTCAGAATCTGAAAATTAATATGGTTACACATTCTCCTGAAGAGACTCAAAAATATGCGGCTACGTTTTTAACCGATTTGATTCAGTCGGGTATGCATGTAGTAGCTTTGGTTGGAGATCTTGGCTCTGGAAAGACTACGTTTGTCCAAGGGCTTGCCCAAACATTACACATTGAGCATCAGATTGTGAGCCCAACATTTACGCTGTTACAACAATATCCAATTGCCGGGCATGAGTATTTCGACTCACTTTCTCATCTTGATGTCTATCGTTTGAATACACTTGATGAGGTGTTTGAACTAGGTATTGAAGAAATTTTTGAAAATAAACGTTCACTTGTCTTAATTGAGTGGGCTGATAAAGTTCGTGAAATCCTACCGGATGATGTTTGTGAAGTAGCGTTCTTTGTTCAAGGTAACGAACATGAAATACGGTGCGAAATATAGTACGTTACTGGGCATCACCGCCAAAACGGCGTTCTCGATTATTGAAACTCAGGAGGATATCGTGCAGATGCTGGGCAGACAGATCGGGAAAATGTTCCTCAAGCCAAATATACTCTGCGTAAATTGACTGCCAAGGTAAAAATCCACTGGTACGTTTATCACCAGATGTTCGGACAACAATATCAGGGAACGGATGCGGTTGGTTGGTTGTGTCTAGGTAATCTTTAAATCGGTGATAGGGAACTTTGTCTTCGACGTACCAGCCAACTATTTCTGATAGATCATCTACGGTGAGCAGGCCTTTCTGTATATCTGAAAATGCTGATGTCATAGCGCGAAGTAGTTCATCATGTCCACCGTAATCAACAGCGATGTTAAGTACATGTTCAGTTTGGTTTTTGGATAATTCTTCAGTCTCGGCGATTTTTTTGGCCAATCCATCGGGCAGTCGGTCTTTTCTGCCGAGGTGTATTACTCGGACATTGCGTCCGAGCACTTCTTCTTGATGCTTCTCGTGCAGAAACTCAAACAGTTTCATTAAATATCCAACTTCTTCCTGGGTGCGTTTCCAGTTTTCGGTAGAAAATCCCCAAAAAGTCATGGTATGAATGCCATAATCATATCCAGCTTCGATGAGTCGAAGCATCGCCTGAGCTCCTGCTTTGTGCCCTTCAAGTGTATGAAGCCCCTTTTCTTTTGCCCAACGTCTATTACCATTAGGGCTAAAAGCGACATGTTTAGGAATTTGGATATCATCGGGAAGTGTCGGGATGGATTCGTTGTATTTAGGCATATTATTTTTCTCGTTCAATCATGAAGTCGGCTGCAGAAGCGAG